>JBARAF010000253.1:0-10215 GCA_049791695.1 Croceibacterium sp. | reverse complement strand
GAACTGGCCATTGAACGGTTGCAGCACATTGATCCGCTGTCCCGCCGCGGGGCCGCCTTTACCCTGGGCATGGTGGTGGCGATCATCAGCCTGCACGGCGCGGAAATCTGGCTGTTCACCGGCTTCTACCTGCTCAGCGGAGCGATCCCGACGGTGGAAGAAGCGCTGTATTTTTCCACCATCAGTTATTCAACGGTCGGGTACAGCGACATCCACATCACCCAGGAATGGCGCCTGCTGGGTGCGTTTGAAAGCATACTGGGGGTGATCCTGCTGGGCTGGTCGACGGCCTTCTTCCTGCGCACCCTGTCGCGGATAGACCGGCACTAGGCGGCAATCATACCGGAACATTAGCATCGGCCACCCGTTTTGCCTGCGAAGCACCCCTCAGCAGACAGGCCAGGCCATGGAAGACCGTTCCGGAGAAATCCACGTCACCACCGACGAAGCGCGAAGTGGCAGCACACCGCACATCGTGCGGTGGGTACTGGCGATCAGCTTGCTGGCAGCCATCATCATCCTGTCCGCCATGTGGATGACCAGCGCCTCGCTGGTAGGCGGGGAGGAGCAACAGGACACCGCCCAGGCCGTTGCCGATGAACGGGCGGACGAAGACGCCACTGACAGCATCGTTTCCGACCAGGCTGAACAGGCCCCCCGCTAACCGCCTGGGCCCTGCCGGGCAGCCTTACGCCGGAACCTTCGTTTCGATCGGCGGATCGGCGCGGTGTGCGGCGGCATAGCTTTCCGCTGCGCGCAACACGCGCATCATGTTGCGGCTGGCGATCTTTTCCAGGTCAGCTTGCGAATAGCCGCGCCGCGCCAGTTCTTCGAACAGCCTGGGGTATCCGGTAACGTCTTCCATACCCACCGGCCCGGTTTCCATCCCGTCATAGTCCCCGCCCACGCCGATATGGTCGATCCCTGCCACCGCACGCACATGGTCGATATGGTCGGCCATGTCGGACACCGTCACCTGCGGCACCGGATGAGCCTTGTCCCAGGCATCCAGCGCAGCCTTCGCCGTGGCCGGCTGGCCCTGCCACAGCGATAGCAACCGCGCTTCTTCCGCCTTGCGATCCGCCAGCCACAGCCGCAGTTTTTCCCCGACATAGCTGGGATAGGCGACGACCATCACGATCCCGCCGTTCTGTTTCAGCCGCGCCAGCACGGTATCCGGCACGTTGCGGGCATGGCCGTTGACCGCGCGCGCACCCGAATGGCTGAAGATCACCGGCGCGCCGGCCACATCCAGCGCATCGCTCATCGATTCCTCGCTGACGTGGCTCAGGTCCACCAGCATCCCCAACCGCTGCATTTCGCGCACCACCTGCGTGCCGAATTCCGTCAGCCCGCCATGCTGCGGATCGGCTGTCGCGCTGTCCGCCCAAGGGGTGTTCTTCGAATGGGTCAGCGTCATGTAGCGCACGCCGATGGCATACATCTGCCGCAAGACGCCCAGGCTCGAACCGATGGAATGGCCACCTTCCATTCCCATCAGGCTGGCCACCTTGCCCGCCTTCATCGCCTTTTCGACATCGTTTGCGGTCAGGGCCAGGGCCAGCCGGTCCGGGTAACGCGCCACCAGCCGCCGGGTCACATCGACCTGTTCGATGGTCGCCTGCACCGCCTGCGCTTCGGTCAGGTCAGCACTGACATAGACCGACCAGAACTGCGCCCCGACATGCCCCTGGGCCAGCCGCGCCAGATCGGTATGCATGGTGCGGCCACCCGAATGTTCCGCACCGGTATCGCTGGTATCGGCAAAGTCGAAATCGCCGATCACATTGCCAAACCGCCCGCGCAACTGGATCGGCACATCATTGTGGCCATCCCACACCGGCGCGGCCTTCAGCGCAGCGGCGGCAACCTGTTCCGGGGTCTGCGCCGCCAACGGGGCGGCAATCAGCGCGGCAGACGCGAACAGGCAAAAGCGGATAGCGGACATGCGACCTCCAGATTGTTTGGCCGCATTTCAGCCCGGGAAACGGCCCGGGGCAAGCGCAATCGGGGGTTGACCGATATCCGACATTGCAGCCCGATACTTCCGGAGGGGTTTTGCTTGGAATCTCCGTGAGATCGTCTCGATCTGCCGCAGGTGCCGGGGCGGTGACCGCTAGGCCGACTGTCAGTCAGCGAACTGCGGTTTGCGCACATATGCACAAAAGTTTACGCCCTGTTCTCGACCACTTGCGGCAGACTGGTTATTATTTGGGTTGTGACGAGACGAACTCCCTTGAGCCCCGAAGGTCGCCGCAGGGCGGAACGCAACAGGCGCAGGACGATCCTTGCGGCCAAGCTGGCCGTGATCGGGATCGCAGTGCTGAGCGCTGTCCTGCTGGTGATCGCCGTCCGCCAGGGCTGAACGGGCGCAATGCCAAGGGCCGCGGACCGAAACCCGCAGCCCCCGGCATCACAATCCAGGCATCCTACTTCGTGCCGGCCACGCCGTAATTGATGGCCGCGTTGCGGGTTTTCTGGAATTCCGGCACGCTCAGCCCCTTGAACGCAGCGTAAACATCGATGTTGCCCACGCCGACCACGGCGGCCAGTTTTTCCAGCATGAAGAAGCTGACACCGTAATGGATCATCTCGATCCATTTCAGGTCACGGATCAGCGCCCGTTCCTCATCCGTCAGATCGGCGGCGGCGAGCGAGGCGTTACGATCCGCCTGGAAGGCTTGTCGCTTGGCCGGATCGGTCAGCGAATGCAGATATTCATTCATCCGCCAGCCCTTCACACTGCGTTCGATGGTGAAGGGATAGGTGCCTTCCAGCCCTGCGGCATCGGCATAGTCCCACATGATCCGGGTCATGTATTCGTCATGGGTTTCGTCATCCACCGGCTCGTCCGGATCATTTTCGAACAACAGCGTGGCAATGGCGGTCATCGACGGGAGGAAATAGCTTTGGTGGAGCTTGTTGACCTTCTTCGACAGCGCCCCGCGCATCATCATCCACATGACGATTTCGGCACCTTCCATCCCGCCCAGCTCGGCCAGTTTGGCGATCGGGATGTTGAGCAGGCCTTCCGGATCCTTCTCCAGCCGCTCCATGAATTCCATGTCCCAGGCGGTGTTGTTGAAGCCGCAGCGTTCGCCATGCACCTGGTGCGACAGGCCGCCAGTCCCGGCGATGGCGATCTTGATGTCCTTCGGATAGTTCTGGAGTGCCTTGCGCAGCGAGCGGCCGAATTTCCAGAAGCGCTTGGCTGACGGGATCGGCAGTTCCAGCACGCCGCACTGGATCGGGACGATCTTGCACGGCCAGCCGCCCTCATCATAATCCAGCATCACCGACAGCGGCGAAAAGGCACCGTGATCCATGCCCATGCCCTGCCAATAGGACAGGTCGAATTCATCAGCCACCATGCCGAAGGCGATGTGCTGCGCCAGCTCCGGATCGCCCTTCAACGGCGGCACGTCGCGCTGGCCGCCCCCTTCGTCCGCCGGTTCGTAAACCTCGCCAATGCCCAGCGCGAATTGTGAATAATGGCGCGGATTGAACGAGGTCATATGGTCGTTGTAGATATAGACGATCACGTCCGGTTTGGTTTCGCGCAGCCATTCCTTGACCGGTTCAAACCCCTGGAAAATCGGCGCCCAAACCGGATCATCCTGCTTGTTCGCATCATGGGCGAAAGCGATGGTGGGGGTGTGCGAAACGGCGAAACCGCCGACGATGCGGGCCATGAATTACTCTCCCATGCTGGCGGCTGGCGACCAATGCCGGGCGCGCCTTTTCCAATGTGGGGAGAGGATTATTGTAAGTGCCGCATACTAACATTGCGCAAGGTCAACTGACCTGCATTCAACCTGCCGGTTTGCGGCAGGACATGGGGCGAGGCCTCGCGGGTGCGGGGCCTCGCCATGCAGTCACTTTTCCTTGCCGGCCACGCCGTAATTGATCGCGGCGTTGCGGGTCTTCTGGAAATCGGGGACGGACAGCCCCTTCATCGCGGCATAGATGTCGATGTTGCCGATGCCGGTCACCGCGCCCAGCTTTTCCAGCATGAAGAAGATCACGCCGTGGTGGATCATGCCGATCCAGTCGCGGTTGCGGACCAGGGCGCGTTCTTCGTCAGTCAGGCCGGCCTGTTCGTAAGCCGCTTCCTCGTCTTCGCGGAACAGCTTGCGCACGGCAGGTTCGGTCAGGGAATGGAGGAAGTGGTTCAGGCGGAAGCCCTTGACCGAACGGGCGATGGTGAAGGGATAGGTACCTTCCATTTCCTCCGCCCCGACATAGTCCCAGTTGGCGCGGGCCACGGTCGCCTCGGGTGCTTCCACCGGGGGTTCCACGGTGCGTTCTTCCAGGATCATGGTCGCGATCGGGCACATGGAGGGCAGGAAATAGGTCTTGTGGACACATTCCACGTCCGCCGACAGCGCGCCGCGCATCATCAGCCACATCACCACCTCCGCGCCTTCCCAGCCGCCACGACGGGCCAGTTCGGCAATCGACAGGTCGAGCAGGCTTTCCGGGTCCTTTTCCAGCAGCTCCATGAACTCCGCGTCCCACACGGGGTCGTTGAAACCGCAGCCTTCGCCGTGGACCTGGTGGCTGAGGCCGCCGGTGCCGGCAATCGCCACCTTGATGTCTTCCGGGTAAGACAGGATCGCCTGGCGGAGCGACTTGCCGAACTTGTAGAACCGGCGTGCGCTGGGCAACGGCACGGTCAGCACGCCGCAGACCACCGGCAGGAGCTTCACCGCCCAGCCGTTTTCCTTGTCATGATCGACCATCACCGACAGCGGGCTGAAGGCGCCGTGATCCAGCCCCTTGCCCTGGAAATAGCTGAGGTCGAATTCGTTGGCGACCATCACCCGGGCGACATGTTCGGCAAATTTGGGATCGCCCGCAATCGCCGGAATGTCGCGCGGCCCGCCGCCTTCGTCCGCCGCGGCAAAGCTTTCCCCCACGCCCAGCGCGAAGTGGCTGTAATGATCGAAGAAGGACGTCATGTGATCGTTGTAGATGTAGATCAGCACGTCCGGCCGCTTGGCGCGGAACCAGTCCTGCACCGGCTTGTAACCATCGAAAATCGGCTTCCACACCGGGTCTTCAAACTTGCCCGCATCCTTGGCGAACGCAATGGTGGGGGTATGCGACGTGGCAACGCCGCCAACGATCTGGGCCATGTGGGTTCCTCTCTGGCGCGACAGGCCGGGGCTTTGCCCCTGACCCATCAGGATTTGCGCCAGACCATGCCATGAGAGGCGCACCGGCGGAAGGGAAATTCCGCATGGGTGAATTGTTCACATGGGTGAACGAAAACGGGCGGAGCGCATTGCTGCGCCCCGCCCGTCTTGTTCATCCGCACCCGCCAACAGGCGGGGCGCAGTCTCAGCTCAGGTGCTTGGAGACGGCGGCGGTCATCTGGAACATCGAGATCTGGTCCTTGCCGATCACCGCGCCCAGCTTGGCATCGGGGTTGATCTGGCGCTTGTCCTTGGTGTCCTGCAGGCTGTTGGCCTTGATGTATTCCCACACCTTGCTGGTCACTTCAGCGCGGGTCAGCGGGCCCTTGCCGACGACGGCTTCGAGATCGCTGGAAACATTCACAGGCTTGGTCAGCGCGTTGTTCTTGGCAGCCATTAGTTCAGTCCTTTCCTCAAAAACACACCCGGTACGGCAAGGTCATTCGCCCTCGCCGTCCCAATCCACTTCATCTGCTTCGGCACTGCGGGCATAGGTGCCGGTAAGCACCGCCGCCCCGATCACGTGGCCCTGCATCGCCGCCACGATCTCTGCCCGGGTTGCCCCCGGCAGCAACGCCAAAGGTTCGTCCAGCGCGAACAGCTGGAAGACATAATCATGCTGGTCCTGCCCGGTTGGCGGGTCGGGCAGCAGCCATTCGGAATTGCCAAACGCATTCTTGCCCACGCGCGGCGGGGTTTCCCCTTCGAGCAGCTTCCCGCGCTGGCCAGGCAGGCCCCATACCAGCCAGTGGCAGAACGGTTCCGGTGCCGGGGCATCGGGGTCTTCCACGATCAGCACCAGTTCCTGCGTTCCGGCAGGCGGCTGGGTCCATTCCAGCGGCGGGGCGACGGAATCTTCCTCCTCCGCCGTGAACGAAGGATCCAGTTCTTCGCCATCGTCGAAGGCGGCGGAGGTGAGGCGGAACCCGTCGCGACCGAGCACGTCCCGCGTACCCAGCTTCGCAATCGCCAGCTTGCCGTGACCCGCACCCACCTTAAGCAGCACCGTGCTGAAATGGGGAGGGAAGGTAATCAGGCATCCACGATGACTCCGGCAGGCAATGGGTGATGCGTCCTGCCCCTTCGCTTTCGCCTTGGCAAGGGCGGCAAAGCACAGGTTACGCACTGTCCATGCCGCCACAAACGGCAGTTCCCCGCGCTTTTCGCCCAGTCTGACGCTAT
Source organism: Croceibacterium sp. (assembly GCA_049791695.1). Lineage (GTDB taxonomy): Bacteria > Pseudomonadota > Alphaproteobacteria > Sphingomonadales > Sphingomonadaceae > Croceibacterium_C. The sequence goes on along the minus strand of JBARAF010000253.1, from coordinate 3,835 downwards.
GCTTACCGGCCGCCGGACACCCCGCCAGCCTTGCGACGAACCGCCTTCGGCAGCGCTTGCGCAAGCCCGACCGCTCGCATAGTCTACCCATTCCGGTGGGAGGGTTAACCCGTTGAATTACAACAAAATCCGTTCAAGCTATGCGGTTGGACTGCTTTCTGCCGCCAGCCTGCTGCTGGGGTCTTGCGGCGATGGCGGCAGCAGCGCGGCAGCCCCGTTGCCAGTGCCGACGGCCACCCCCACCACGACGCCCACGCCAACGGCCACCTGTGCGCTAAGGGCGCGTCAGGATTGGGTTTTTGCACAGTTGAATGAGTGGTACGTTTTCCCCAGCCTGCTTGATGCCACGGTAAATCCGGCCGCCTATGGCTCTGTTCAGGCGTATATTGACGCTCTGGTGGCCCCGGCGCGGGCGCAGAACCGGGATCGGTACTTCACCTACCTGACCTCCATTGCGGAGGAGAACGCCTATTACGCATCTGGTGCCACCGCCGGGTTCGGCTTCCGCCTCAGCTATGACAGCGGGGCGCGACGGGTGTTCGTGGTCGAAGCCTTCGAAGGGGCCCCGGCCCTGGCCAACGGGATCGATCGCGGGGACGAAATTGTGGCCATCGGCAGCCCGGGCAGCAGCCTGACCAGCGTGGCCACCCTGATCGCAGGCGGCGGTCCGGCTGCGGTCAGCAACGCATTGGGCCTGGATACGGTCGGTACCACCCGCACGCTGCGCATCCGCAGCCTGTCCGGCGTGGAACGGGAAGTGACCCTGGCCAAGGCAGATTACGCGCTGGACCCGGTGTCCAACCGCTATGGCGCCAAAGTGCTGACCGACGGCGGACGCAAGATCGGGTATATCAACCTGCGCGGCTTCATCGACACGGCCGATGCGGACTTGCGGGCGGCCTTTGCCGATTTCAAGGCGCAGGGGGTGACCGAACTAATCGTGGACCTGCGGTACAACGGCGGCGGCCTGATCAACATCGCGGAACTGTTCGGCAACCTGATGGCCGCCGGCCTGGGCGGGCAGGTGCAGGGTTACATCACCTTCCGCGACAGCAAGGCGTCCAACAACGAAACCTTCAACTTCACCGAACAGCCGCAGTCGATCCGGCCAACCAAGGTGGCCTTCATCGGCACGGGCGGCACCGCATCGGCCAGCGAAATGGTGATCAACAGCGCATTGCCTTACCTGCGCACCAACATGGCGCTGGTCGGCACCAACACTTACGGCAAGCCGGTGGGCCAGATCGCGCTGGACCGTCCGGAATGTGATGACCGCCTGCGGGCAGTGGCCCTGAAGATCGAAAATGCCGACCACCAGGGCGAATATTTCACCGGCCTCGCTTCAACAGTGCCCGTCACCTGCCGCGCCAGCGATGACATTGCCCATCCGCTGGGCGATCCGAACGAAGCGATGATCGCCGCCGCCCTGGGTTACCTGGCTGGGCGGAGTTGTACCCCGATCACCCTGACCGCCACGGCCACGGCATCGATCGGCGCGACGGGCACTGCGGCCACGCGGCAGATCCTGATGCAGCCAGATGGCGGAACCGTGCAGCGCGAGGCGCCCGGCGCTTACTAACGGAAGCTATTCCCCGCCGGTGAACCCTTTGGCGCTGGTCCAGCCGCAGCCGGACAGCAGCGGGTCCTGCCCCAGTTGCACCGACACGGTAAAAGGATAGGCGCGGTCGCTCATCCCGTCGCTGCACGTGCCTTCGCTCACGGTCATGGTGAAGGGCCGCCCGTCCAGCGTGCCGGTGAAGCCCATTCCGCCACGCCCGGCAAAGCGGGTGACGCGCGCGGTCACGCCGTCAATCTTTTCGGGCGTGGTCCAGGTCAGCAGGTCTCCGGTCACATCCCCACCCCAGAACGGTTCGGTGCCGGTGAAGCGCACCACATCCCCCGGCGCTATGGCCGCGAAGGGCGCGGTGGAGGCCGCGTCGCCAGGAACATTGGAGCTGCCGCCGTGCCCTTGCTGACACGCGGCCACCAGCAACAGCGGCACGAACAGGAGAGGTTTGAAAGTCATCCCGAGGCCATAGCCCCACCGTTTCCGCCACGCCAGCGCGGCGCTGATCGCAAGGAATGCTTCGCCTTTCGCGCCCGCAAGGCCTAGGCCCGGTCCGGGCATTCCGCCTGAGGAGACGCACTATGGCCAAGAGCCAGAAGAAGTCCGGCAAGGAAATCCGCAAGCCCAAGGCGGAAAAGCCCAAGACCAATGCCTCGCAGCCGACCCAGAAAGTGGGCGCGATCGCGGGGCTGGAGAATATGCGCAACAAGTAAGGGGTAGGCCCATGGCCGGCGAAGACGAAGACTACGTATATGACGAAGAGAGCGGCGAATGGCTGCCCGCATCGGAACTGGCTGCCAAGCGCGCCGCCGCCGACGTGGTGGAAGTGCGCGACGCGGTGGGCAACATCCTGGCCGATGGCGATCAGGTGACGCTGATCAAGGACCTGACCGTAAAGGGCGCAGGCCAGACGCTGAAGCAGGGCACGCTGATCAAGTCGATCCGCCTGACTGGCGATGCGCAGGAAATCGATTGCCGGTTTGAAGGGATCAAGGGCCTGGTGCTGCGCGCGGAATTCGTCCGCAAGCGGTAATGCCACGGGCCGGGCAGGGTCAGCCGCCAGGCTTGGCGGCGTCCTTCCCGGCCTTGGTCCCCGCCGCTGGCCTGGGCTTTCCCTGAGCCTTGGCCGCTGGCTTGGCCTTGGCCTTGGCCTTCGGTTTGGGCTTCGCAGCCACCTTGGCCCCCAGCTTGGCCTTATGTTCCGCAATCGCGGTATCGAGCGCCGCGATTCGCTGGCGTTCCGGCGTGTCGCGGGCCAGCCCCTTCAGGCGGCAGGTCGCCCACAGCACCTTGCGTTCGGATTCCAGCGCTTTCATGTACAGGTCCGCCACCGGGATCTCCTTGTCTTGCAGGTCCGGCCCATAGGCCAGGTCTGGCCGGACGGCCAGTGCCGCGGCATCCGGCAGAACGGGAATGTGTCCACCGCAGTTCCGCCGCGTTGAACAGCCACCCAAATTGCCTGTTCCGTTGATCCGGAACCCCGCAGCCCCCTGCCGCATTCTTCCCACGAGGAGGGTGCATGCAGGAGATTCCCATGAACCAGGCCCGTTCGCGCCGCGGCGATGGCTTTGGCAGCACGCCGCTGGCGCGCCTGACCATCGGCCTGCTGGGCATCGTCGCTGGCGGCGTCCTGCTGGGGAGCCTGCTGGCTCTGTACGCCAGGCCGGAACCTCGCCCCCGCCCGGCCGCCGCCTGGGCGGCCATGTTCCAGCGTGAGGAAATCTCGCTTGATACGGCGCGAATTTGGATCGAGGCTCCGCCAACTGATCTCCAGCCCGGCTGGCAGTCATCGTACCGGCCAGACCTGGATTACGACACCGTGGTAACCGGCTGGGTCCCGCCGCCTTTGCCCCAATGGGACGTAAGCGACGCCACTGCAGAGCAGGCAACCACCGCCGAGCCCGTTCCGGCCCCGATCGACCTTGCAGCCGACGCTGCGGAACAGGCCGCAGCGGATGCACAGGTTGCGGGGCCCGCCGCCCTGCCATCAGGCGGAACGGAGGAACCCCACGTTCTGTGGTAAGGTGGCTTAGCGGCCGCCGCCTGCCCCCGCCATCCGTTCCGGCACAGGCAGACCCAGACGGGCCAGCTGGGTTGCGGCACCGGCTTTCGCCTGTGTCAGGCAAGCCAGCGCATCCGGCCCGCCATCCAGCTTCGACCCGCCGTTCACATCGCACACCCGCTGGGCAGCGCGATCGATGCGGATATTCAGCGTGGCGCGGTCGTATGAATTGGCCAGGTCCAGCCCGGACAGGCTGACGGGAACGG
>JBARAF010000252.1:0-3509 GCA_049791695.1 Croceibacterium sp. | reverse complement strand
GGCGCGCATCAGCGCCATCGCCGGGAAATCCCGTGCCCGCAGCAGTGGCGGCGTGGCAAATACCAGCGCCACCAGCAGTCCGAAAGTGGCAGCGCGCAGCAAGGCCAGCGGATCGATCGTCAGGTTGGTGGACACCGGCAGCAGTTCGCCCAGCGCGGCGGCCAGCAGCGGCGTCACCAGCACGCCTGCCACCAGCCCGGCCAGCGCTCCCGCCACAGCCGCCGCGCCCACTTGCAGGGCATAGATGCGGGCAATGTCACCGCTGGTCGCGCCAAGGATTTTCAGCGTGGCAATGCTTACCCTCCGCGCCTCCAGGTACGACGAGACCCCGCCACCAATGCCGATCCCGGCGATCACCAGCGCAGCAAGGCCGACGAGGGTAAGGAACTCGCCCATGCGGGATATGAACCGGTCCGCCCCGGGGCTGGCCCGGTCCCGGGTGCGAATGTCGAACCCGGCGTCGGGAAAGCGCTTGGTCAGCACTTCCTCTACCTGCGCCGGATCGTCACCGCGGGCAAAGCGGACGCGGCTTTTCGATTGGTACAGCGCGCCCGGCAGGGTCAGCCCGGCCTTGGCCGGCAGGCCGACATGAACGATGATCGTCTGGCCCAGCTGGAACCCTTCGCTCAGCCGGTCGGGCTCTTCCGCGATGATCCCGGCCACCCGCAGGCTTTGCGTGCCGACGCGGAAACTCTGCCCGCGCGCGATGCCCAGCCGTTCCGCCGCGCCCTTGGAAAGGTACGCCTCGCCCACAGCCGGGGCCCCGGCCTTGCGTCCGCCATCCAGCGTCAACTGGCCGTACAGCGGCCACAGCAGATCGACCGCCTTCAGTTCCACCGGGGTGGCGCGTTGCGCGGTGCTGGCCATCGCCTGCATCCGCAAACCCTGTGACACGGCGCCGTATTGCCCGATGAAGGCCAGTTCCCGGGAATTGAGCGGGCGCTGCCACACCTCCACTTCCAGATCGCCGCCGAGCAGCACGCGGCCCTGGCCATCCAGTTCGCCGCGAATGGCGGAAGTCAGCGATCCAATCGCCGCCAGCGCGCCGACACCCAGAAACAGGCACACCAGCAACAGCCGCAAGCCGCGGAACCGCCGGTGCAGGTCACGCCGGGCAATGCGCCAGGCGGCGGGCCAGGGGAGGGTGGTCACAGGGGGCCAGCGCCCGCGATGCGTTCGTCGCTCACGATCCGGCCATCGGCCAGAGTTACCACCCGGTCACAGCGGGCGGCCAGCGCCTTGTCATGGGTGATGATCACCAGTGTTGCCCCGGTTTCGGCCCGGCGGGCGAACAGCAGTTCGATAATTGCTTCGCCAGTGGTGGTGTCGAGGTTACCGGTTGGTTCGTCGGCAAACACCAGCGGCGGGCGCGGGGCGAGCGCGCGGGCGATGGCCACGCGCTGCTGTTCCCCGCCAGATAGCTGCGACGGGTAATGGCTCTGCCGGTGGCCGAGGCCGACCGCCACCAGTTCCGCGCCAGCGCGTTCCCATGCCTCATCCTCGCCCGCCAGTTCCAGCGGGGTGGCGACGTTTTCCTGCGCGGTCATGGTCGGCAACAGGTGGAAAGCCTGTAACACGATGCCGATCCTGCCCCGGCGAGCGCGGGCCAGCGCGTCTTCATCCATCGTGGTGAACTGTGCGCCGGCCACGGTCAGGTTGCCGCTGCTGGCGCGTTCCAGCCCGGTGAGCAATGCCATCAGCGATGATTTGCCAGACCCGGAGGGGCCAAGCAGGGCCAGCGTTTCGCCCGCAGGCACATCAAGGTCGATCCCTTTCAGGATCTCCACCGCTGCCGCGCCGTCGCCAAGGGTGAGCCGCAAGTCGCGCGCGGCAATCGCAAGAGGGTTTGTCACCGGGCGGAGATGGCATAGGGAATGGGGGCATTCAAGGAGCGCAAGGCAATGCAGCAACGCCGCTGGTCGATCATTTTCGCAATGGCCGTGCTGGCCGGGTGCAATGGCAGTGCCACGCCCGAACCGCCTGCGACCAGCGAGGCAGCTGGCGGACAGGCCAGCCCCGCCGCGGAAACTCCGGTCAGCGGCCCGCAGCGGCACATCCTGGCTTTTGGCGACAGCCTGTTCGCGGCATACGGGCTGGACAAGCCGCAGGGCTATCCCGCGCGGTTGCAGGCTGCCTTGCGGGCGCAGGGGATCAACGCGCTGGTGACGGACGCCGGGGTTTCCGGCGATACCACGGCGGCCGGGCGGCAACGGATCGCTTTCGTGCTGGACAGCGAAGCGGCCAAGCCGGACCTGGCGATTGTCGAACTGGGCGGTAACGATATGCTGCGCGGCCTGCCGCCTGCGGAAACCCGCGCCAATTTGAAGGCGATCCTGGACGAATTGCAGCGTCGCAAGATTCCCGTCCTGCTGATGGGAATGCGCGCCCCGCCTAACCTGGGGGCGGATTACCAGGCAGAATTCGACGGCATCTATCCCGCGTTGGCCAAGGAATATGGCGCGGCGCTGGTGCCGTTCTTCCTGGCTGCGACGTTCGACAAGCCGGCCCTGATCCAGCAGGATCGCATCCACCCGACGGCAGAAGGGATCGAAGCACTGGTGGCCGACACGGCGGATGAAGTGGCGGACGCCCTGCCGAAATAGGCGGGCTGCCTACAAACGCTCCGCTGCCCCGCCACTTACCCGCCAGACCGCCGCTGCGCCTGCGATCTCCTCGAACGGAGCCAGTTCTGTGCCCGTCAGCCAGACCTGCGCCTTGCCAGCGTGGAGCCGTTCGAACAGTGCGGCGCGGCGCAGCGGGTCGAGGTGGGCGGCCACTTCATCCAGCAGCAACAGGCCGGGGCGTCCCGCCGCTGCCAACCCGGCGTGGGCCAGGGTGATGGCGATCAGCAGAGCCTTCTGTTCGCCGGTTGAACATTGCGCAGCCGGCGCGCCCTTGCCGGCCATGGTCACTTCAAGTTCGTCCCGGTGCGGGCCGACCAGGGTGCGTCCTGCTGCCCGGTCCCGTGCGCGGCCCTGCGCCAGCGCAACGGCGAGCGCATCGGCATCCAACGGGCCGCCGGGCACGTAACTCAGCGCCGGGCGGGCAAAGGGTTCATCCGGCAATCCGGCCAGTTCCACAGTCAGGCTTTCGGCCAGCCGCGCACGGCCCTGTGCCAGTTCCGCCCCGGCATCGGCCAGTTGCAGTTCCAGTGAATCCAGCCAGCGCGGGTCTGGCTCGGCATCATCGGCCAGCAGTCGGTTGCGTTCGCGCAGCGCGCGTTCAAACCTTGCCGCGTGGCGGGCGTGGGCCGGGTCCAGAGCCAGTGCCAGCCGGTCCATGTACCGCCGCCTGCCGCTGGCGCTGTCGGCAAACAGCCGGTCCATTGCCGGGGTCAGCCAGCCGATTGCCAGCCACTCGCCCAGGGATACCGCGCTGGCCCCGGCACTGTTGACATGGACCAGCCGCCTTCCCGGCGCATGGCCTTGCGTGCCGGTGCCCAGTTGCACCGCCTCGCCGCCGCCGGCCTGTGCCAGTGCCGCGCTGACGGCAAAGCCGCCGTCGCCGCC
>JBARAF010000251.1:0-1869 GCA_049791695.1 Croceibacterium sp. | reverse complement strand
GAACTGGCCGGGGCGCTGAACAAGGCCGGGGTCGATCTCGCCTCCAGCCCCGTCACCCACCAGTCCGGCGCGGAACTGCTGGCCTTGATGGGCGCAGGCACGATCAGCGGCACCATTGCCAAGCAGGTGCTGGAAAAGATGCTGGAAACCGGCGACGCGCCGGGCGTGATCGTCGAACGTGAAGGGCTGAAGCAGGAAAGCGACAGCGGCGCGATCGAAGCGGCGGTGGACAAGATCCTCGCTGACAATGCCGACAAGGTGGAACAGTACCGCGGCGGCAAGGAAGCGCTGTTCGGCTTCTTCGTCGGCCAGACGATGAAGGCGATGCAGGGCAAGGCCAACCCGCAGGTGGTCAACCAGGTGCTGAAGCAGAAGCTGGGATGACCGGCCGGTGCCGCTGAGCATCGTCCTGATCCAGCCCGAAATCCCCGGCAACACCGGGGCGATCGGGCGCACTTGCGTGGCGCTGGATGCGGAACTGGTGCTGATCCACCCGCTTGGTTTCGACATTTCCGATGCGCGGGTGAAACGGTCTGGCCTCGATTACTGGCAGCACGTGAAACTGGTCGAATATGCCAGCTGGCAGGCCTTCGTGGCCGACCGTCAGCCCCGGGCTGACCAGCTGTTCCTGTTCGAAGAACATGGCAGCGCCAGCTTCTACGAACCCGAATATCCGGAAGACGCGATACTGGTGTTCGGGCAGGAGACCAGGGGCATCCCGGAAAGCATCTGGCGCGAATGGCCGGGGCGGCAATTCCGCCTGCCGATGCGATCCCCGCACATCCGCTCGCTCAACCTGGCGAACACCGTGGCGGCGGCCGCGTTCCAGGCGCTGCGCGGGCGGATCTAGCCACCCAGCGCCAGCCACCCCGCCAGCCCGGCCGCGCCCAGGATCAGCGGCGCAACCCACGGTCCCTTCAGCTTCCACGCCGCCAGCGCGGCAGCGGCGAACAGCGGCACCGCGAACAGCGCGTTGTCTACCCGCAGCCAGGTGGCCCAGCCCAATTGCAGCAGGGTGGCGGCGATGATGCCGACCACGGCGGCGGCCACGCCATCCAAGGTCCGGTGCAGGCGCGGGTGGTCCACCACCTGCTCCAGCCGCTCGAAGAACACCATGGAGAAGGCGAAGGCGGGCAGGAACATCCCCGCCGTGATCGCCAGCGCGCCCAGCGGCCCGGCGGCGACGTAGCCGGCGAAGGTGGCAAATATCACCAGCGGCGCGGGCAGCACGTTGGCAAAAGCGACGCCATCGAGGAACTGCCCGTCGCTCAGCCAGCCGCGCCCCACCGTATCTGCACGGACATAAGGGATCGCGGTATAGGCCCCGCCGAAGGTCAGCAGACCGCCCTTCAACCCGGCCACGAACAGCGCCACCAGCGTCGCCTGATGCAGCCCCGCCGTGGCCGCCACCGGCGCAGGCATTTCCTGCGGCAGCAGCATGTATGCGGCCAGCACCGCCACCCCGGCCAGCGCGGCGCGGGCGAGCGGCTTGTCCGGCTTGGCATAGGCATAGGCGGCGGCGATCAGCGGCACCCAGAACGGCACCCGGGCCAGCGTCGCGGCAAAGCCGACCAGCGCCAGCACCACCAGCGCCCGGTCCACTAGGATGTGCGATCCGATCCGGTGGACCGCCCGCGCGATCACCGCCAGCACTGCCACCTGCACGCCCAGCAGCACGCCCGAAAGGCCCATGCGCCCGGCCACCAGCGCTTCGTACAGATAGCCGCAGGCGAGCAGCAGCAGGAAGCCCGGCAGCATGAAGCCAAGGCCCGCCAGCAAGCCGCCGATCCGCCCGCGCGCGATCATGCCCATGTGGACGCATAGTTCGTGCGCTTCCGGTCCCGGCAGCACCTGCATCACCGCCAGCAG
>JBARAF010000250.1:0-2393 GCA_049791695.1 Croceibacterium sp. | reverse complement strand
GTGCCGGGTCCACTCACGCCGCCATCGAGAGCGGCGAGTAGTACGCCCACGACCACCTCAAAGCCCACCACCCCGCGGGGGGGGCTGGCCCCTCAAGGATCTCACGTGCCCGCACCCGGCCGAGCTGTTGGTGGCGCTGGCCCGCCCGAGTTTGAGTGCCTCGCTGGTGCCCATCCGAAACATGTCATCTTCGGGAGAGCGGACGAGCGCCTGGGCGCCTGGCCCGTCCTCGCGCGTGACGAGGTGCTCGAGGCCGCGGACGACCACGACCGGTATCTGAGTGGTCTTGCCGGCCACAAGTTCGGCGAATGCTGCGATCTCATCTGCGGCCGCGGTGATCGTAAGCGAGAGCTCATGACCGTATGCGTCGATCTGGGAGCGGTAGTCGACGAGGACCTCGAGTCCGGCAGCGCCGATCGCGAGGTCGACCAATCCGTTGCGCCACGGCCGCCCTGCGGTGTCGGTCACCAATACTGCGACATCGGACCCAGACAGTCGGCGCAGCTCGCGGCGCATTCGTCGTGCGGACTCGTCCGGGTCAACCGGAAGGAGCAGCACCAGCCCCGACTCGACGTTGGAGCTGTCCACCCCGGCAGCCGCGAGCACGAAACCGTGTCTCGTCTCCACGATTCGGGTCTCACCCCGAGCGGCGACCACGCGGACGGTCTCCGCGTCTATGGCTGCACTGCGGTCGGCGGCGATCAGGTGACGACCCTCCGCCTTCGAGACGATCTTGCTCGTCACCACCACGATGTCGCCGGGCCTCAGCTCGTCGACTCCCGCCGTGCCGGCTTGGACGCAGCCCCAGATCTAGGCCGCCAGGTCGTCGCCAGCCGCGACTCTCGGCATCCCGTGTACGGCGAAGCCGTGGACTTGGTCAGGCATCTCTGTCTCCAAGGAGGGTGAGGGCGTGATCAGCGCCGGAAGCGAACTGGTGGCCGTGCGCGGCCTTGGTCCGAAGGTAACGCAGGTTGAAGGGCGTGCCGTGCAGAGCCGTGGTGAGTACCCGGTCGACCTCGATGCCGTGCTCGGTCAGTTGACGGGTCTTCGACGGGTTGCCGGTGAGCAGGTCGATCCGGTCGACTCCCAAGGCCAGGAGCATCTCGGCGGCCACCTGGTAGCTACGTCCGTCCTCGACGTAACCCAGTGCGAGGTTGGCCTCGAACGTATCGAGGCCCTGGTCCTGGAGCAGGTAGGCGTCGAGCTTGGCGTACAGCCCGATGCCCCGACCCTCCTGCCGCAGGTAGAGCAGATTGAATCCCCCCGGCGTGTCCGGAGACTCTGGTGTGTCCCGGGTTCGGCGTAGTCGAGATTCGTTGGATTCTCATGCCACGGTGATGCTGCGGTTGCGTTCGAACTCTAGTGGCGTGAGCCATCCGAGTTGGCTGTGACGACGCTTGCGGTTGTGCCAGATCTCGAGGTACTCGAACATCGCATTGGCGAGCTCGAGCCGGGTGTTCCACTTCTTCCGGTCGAGGAGCTCGACCTGCATTCGCGACCAGAACGCCTCGATCATGGAGTTGTCGTAACAGTCGCCGATGCTGCCCGTCGAGGCCAGCAGGCCGGAGTCTCTGGCGCGTTTGGTGAAGGCCCAGGAACCGAACTGGACACCGTGGTCGGAGTGGATGATCGTTCCCGCCGCGGCATGCTGGTCGAGCCTGCTGTCGATGGCCATCCCGAGTGCGTTGGTGACCAGCGCACCGGTCGGTGATGCGTCGATCGACCATCCCACGACACGGCGGGAGTAGGTATCGAGGATGGCGCAGCAATAGACCTTGCCCTCTCTGGTGGGGTGTTCGGTGAGGTCGGTGACCCAGAGCTGGTTCGGGCCCGCGCGGGTGAAGTCGCGTTCGACGAGGTCGGTGGCGATGTCGTCGGCACGGATCCGCTTCCACTTGCGCCTACCGGTGAGGCCCTGCAGGCCGGCTCGGCGCATCAGCAGCTCGACCTGGTTGTGGCCGACCACCACACCGCGGCCCAAGGTGAGCTCGGCATGGACGCGTCGCGCGCCGTAGATCTCGTGGGACTCGACGTGGATCTGGCTGATCAGGTCGGTGAGCATGATGTGCCGGACAGAGCGTTCCGAGGGAGCTCTGGTCAGGTGCTCGTAGTAGCCGGACTCCGATGCGCCGAGCACCCTGCACGCGGCCTGGACTGAGGGGTTCTCCGCGGCCATCACCTTGATGGCCGCGTAGCGCCTTTTGGGCTGGTCTCCTCCTTCAACAGCTCCATCGCACGCCGGCTGATGGCCAGCTCGGCCTCGAGCTCGCTGATGCGCTTCTTGGCCTTCGCGATCTCAGCATTCTCGGCGGTGCTGAGCCCCGACTGCAGTCCTCGGTCGATCCGGTCCTGACGACGCCAGTTGTAGATCGTCTGGTCGCTCAGATCGAGGT
>JBARAF010000249.1:0-12338 GCA_049791695.1 Croceibacterium sp. | reverse complement strand
CACAAGCATGGCGCGCGGCCAGCCGCCGGTGCCCGGCAGCGCGGGCCAGCGTGACGAGCCCGCCCAGCGCTTCGCTGGCATAGCCCCGGCCCCACTGGTCCGGCGCGATCCAGTATCCGACGGCGGGCGTGCCGTCTTCATCATGCAGGCCGCAGCCGCCGACGATCCGCCCGCCTTCTGCCGGCAGGGTGACCAGCAGGCTGGGCAGCCGCGCGCTCTGCGGCATGGCGATCCATTCCTGCGCGTGCTGTTCGGCATAAGGCCACGGCACGCGCGCCAGCATCCGCGCAACCTGTTCGTGCCCGATCGCGCGGGCAAGTTCGGTCGCGTCTTCACTCCAGGCTGGCCGCAGGAACAGCCGATCTGTGCGGATGAACATTGTTCGTTCTCCCATGGCGTCCCCCACCACGGCCCACATGGCCGGATAGTATGACGCGGTAATTTCAAGGGAGAATCAAAAAGGGAGACGGGTTGGCCCCATCTCCCTTGTGCCCGGACTTATCCGTCCGGTGGAGGCCATCCCGGAGGACAGCCCTGGCCCGAAGGCCATCAAACCATCCAATTTATTCGGCAGCTTCAGCCATCATGTCCACGGACACGTATTTGCGGCCTTGCTTGCCACCGTGGAACCGCACGCGGCCATCGGTCAGGGCAAACAGGGTGTGGTCCTTGCCAAGGCCAACGTTCACGCCCGGGTACACGCGGGTACCGCGCTGGCGGATAATAATGTTGCCGCCGACCACTTCCTGGCCGCCGAACTTCTTCACGCCAAGGCGGCGACCGGCCGAGTCGCGGCCGTTGCGGGATGAACCGCCTGCTTTCTTATGTGCCATCTCGAACTACTCCGTAATCTCGTTGGAACCAGCGCGCTTATTCAGCGGCAGCCGATTCGGCGGCAGCAGCCTTGGGGGCAGCCTTGGCCTTCTTCGCTTCACCCACGGACAGGATGCGCAGCAGCGTCAGCTGCTGGCGGTGCCCGGCGCGGCGGCGATAGTTGTGGCGACGGCGCTTCTTGAACACGAAGACCTTCTCGCTCTTCGCCTGGGCGATGATTTCCGCGGAAACCTTCACCTTGGCAACGTCGGCCAGGCTGTCGCCTTCACCGGCGAGCAGAATGTCGCCCAGTTCGATCGTGTCACCGGCTTCACCTGCCAGCTTCTCGACTGCGATCTTGTCTCCTTCGGCGACGCGATACTGCTTGCCGCCCGTGCGCACTACTGCGAACATGGTCTTCGAATCCGTTCATTGCGAATGCCGCCCACCCGGTAAATCGGGAAACGACAAAAAGGCGCCAGCAGGCGCCGGAAAGTCCGGAGCCGTTATGCCAAGCTGGCCCGCCTGTCAACGCTACGCTTGGGAAAAGCGGCGGCAACTGCATTAGGCAAGCCTGCTGGAAAGCTCCGAGAGCTGCGGGTAAGGAACAGCGCCATGAGATGCAAGCGCCCAGTTCACACCCTCCCCATCAAGCTGGCTTTCGCCCTGTTGCCACTGGCGGCCCTTTCCGCCTGCGCGACTCCGGCGGACGATACTTATCCCAGCCTGGCCATCCGTGATGCGGAACGGGTCAGCGGCACTGCCGAACCCGTAGCGCGCGAACCCTACGTTCCGCCCGCGACTCCGGCCGGGGTGCTTGACCGGCTGGCCCAACTGCGCGCCACGGCGGTGCAGGCCCACGCCACTTTCACCAGTCGGGCCCAGGCCAGCCGCGGCACGATCAGCAACGGCATCCGCGCGGCGGAAGGCAGCGATGCATGGGCCGCCGCCTCTGCCGCGCTGGCAGATCTGGAAGGGGCCCGCAGCCAGGCGATGTTGCCCCTGGCCGATCTGGACCGGCTCTATGTCGATGCGGCCACCGGCGGCGAGGAATTGGCCCGGATCGCGGCTGTACGGGATGAAGTGGTGGCCCTGGTGGCAGAAGAAGACGCCACGATCGACCGGTTGACCGGCCCCCGCTGACCACAAAAGAATGAGCGCGGAACCGGAGGACGGTTCCGCGCTCGAGTTGGGAGAGCCAGCCCGCCGAAAACCGGGTCGCGAATCGTTTCGGCACGACAGGCAGCGATCGAGACTGCCCTGGCTCCCCTCAGGAAGAGCAACAGGGATGAGCGCGGATCGCAGGGGCCGCGTTGATATGGGTCAACGATGCAGGAATTTACTGCCAGCGGGCGAGATCGGCATGATCCTGATCGCGCGGTTCGATCCAGGTCCACTGGCCATCGCGCTGTTCACGCTTCCAGAACCAGGCATCGCTTTTCAGGTGGTCCATCGCAAAATCGACCGCTTGGATCGCGTCACGCCGATGGCGGGCGGCAGCGCTGACCAGCACGATCGGTTCGCCCACCGCAATCACGCCCACCCGGTGCACCATCAGCAGGCCCATCAGGTCGAATCGGGCCAATGCCTGATCCGCCAGCGCCTGCATGCACGGCAGGGTCAGCCGTTCGTAATGCAGCAGCTCCAGCGCCTGCACCCCCGAATCGCCCCGGACCTCGCCCACGAAAGTGCAAATGCCGCCAAGGCCGGGATGGGCCTGGCTGAACGGACCGACCAGCAGGCCGGGTTGGAAGGGTTGATCGACCAGCCGGATATCCAGCATCGGGATCAGCCCCCGGACACAGGCGGCAACAGCGCCACTTCGGCCCCGTCAGCCGCCGCCAGCGCGGTCTTGTCGGCCAGCAGCACGCCATCGACGGCGATGCGCACCTTGGCCCCCTGCACTGCTGCGCCCAGCGGCCCGGGCAGCGCAGCCAGCAGGCCCGCCCAGTCGAGCGGCGCGGCTACGGCCTTTTCCGGCGCACCGGCGAGATCAGCCAGCTTGCCAAGGAACACCAGCGTCACCGCCACGGCTTCAGCCCCCGGTCAGCGACATATGGCGCGGCTGGGCCGGGGCAGCGCCGCGTTCGATGGCGAAGTGGTGGCGCTCCGGCTTGATCCGCATCGCTTCATCCAGCGCGGCGGCGAGCCCTTCGTCCGGCGTGTCGGACCGCAGTGCAGCGCGCAGGTCGACCTGCTCCGCCCCGCCAAGGCAGGCGTAGAGCTGGCCCGTGGCAGTCACCCGGATGCGGTTGCACCCGGCGCAGAAATTGTTGGTCAGCGGGGTGATGAAACCCAGCCGGCCGCCGGTTTCCGCCACTTCCACGAACCGCGCCGGGCCGCCGCTGCGGTGGGCGATGTCGGTCAGGGTGAAGCGCTGGTCCAGCACATCGCGCACGGCGGAAAGGGGCAGGTAATGGTCCACCCGCTCCCCATCGACCTCGCCCAGCGGCATCACCTCGATCAAGGTCAGTTCGTGCCCCTGGCGGTGGGCCCATTCGACGAGGAAGGGAATTTCCTCCTCGTTCAGGCCTTTCAGCGCCACGGTATTGATCTTCACCTTCAGCCCGGCAGCTTTCGCGGCTTCGATCCCGCGCAGCACCTGGCCCAGCCGGTCGCGGCGCGAAAGCCGTTCGAACAGCCCGGCATCCAGCGTGTCGAGCGAGACGTTGATCCGCCGCACCCCGGCCGCGAACAGCGGTTCGGCAAATTCATCCAGCCGGGTGCCGTTGGTGGTCAGGGTCAGTTCTTCTAGCCCGTCGCCCAGCTTGCGGCCCAGCGCCTGGACCAGTTCGATCATGTCGCGCCGCACCAGCGGCTCGCCACCGGTCAGGCGGATCTTGCTGATCCCCCGGTCGATCATCGCCAGCCCCAGCTTGTGCAGTTCTTCCAGGCTGAGCACTTCCTTGCGCGGCAGGAACTCCATCCGTTCCGGCATGCAGTACGAACAGCGCAGATCGCACCGGTCCGTCACCGACAGGCGGAGATAGGTGATGCGGCGCTGGAAGGCGTCAACCAAGGGGGAGGAACAGCTCATATCGGACCGATCTAGTCCATTTTCACAAAATTGCCATCCACTGCCAGCACCTGCCCGGTTACCCCGGGGGCATCGGTGAGATAGGCCAGGGTTTCGGCAATCGCCTGTTCGCCGTCACCGGCAATGGCATTGACCCGCGCGGGCGCAGCTTCCCGCGCCAGTTCCTGCACGGCGGCCAGGCGCCAGCCGTGATGGTCCCGCTCCGTGGTGGGAAACACCAGCGCCAGATCGTCACCCGCCCCGCCCTGTTCCAGCAGTGCGCGAACCTGCGGCACCCAGATCGCGTGGAAACAGGCCGCTGCGTCCAGCGGGGCGGCGGGCAGGCCGCTGACACGCAGGACGCGCTGGCCCATCAGCGGCGCTGACGGGTCAGGGTGATGCCGATCAGTTCGTCCGCCTCGCTCAGCGCCAGCTTGACGATCTTGACGCTGACCGCGGACACCCGCTCATCCTGCATGAACAGCGTATCGGCCACGTGTTCCGCCACTGCTTCGATCAGCTGGAAATGGGTGCCATGATCCAGCGCCTCGGAAGCGGCGAATTTCAGGTCCATGTAATTCTTGCTGGCATCCAGCGGGGTTTCGGGATCGTACCGGTCAATTGGCGTCATCGACACCTGGATGGTGAAGCGCAGCGGCTGCGGCTTGCCGGTTTCTTCGGAATAGATCCCGGTGTGCACCATGTGCACGAAATCGGCGATCTCGAGGATCAGGCTATCGGCCATGCAGGAACTCCGTGGAAGTTGCGCGGGCCGATGGCAGCGGCGCGGGGCAATGTCGAGTCAGCGGTGGAATTTCAGCCGTTACGCCAGCGCGCGAAAATCGCGGTCGGCAGCACGCGGCCGTCCTCCCCGTCCTCACGCACGGCCAGGTCGCCATGTTCGATGGTGCCCGGCAAGGCAGCGCAATGTTCCGCCAGCAAGCCAGCCAGCGCCAGGCTGCTCATCCGCACGGCGTAGACGGTCAGGAACAGGAACTTGCTGTCGCCATCCAGCAGGCGGCAGCAATCGCCAATCAGGCCGGGCAGGCTTTCTTCCAGCCGCCACACTTCCCCATCCGGCCCACGCCCGAATTTCGGCGGATCGAGGATGATCCCGTCATACCGCTTTTCACGCCGTACCTCGCGCGCGGTGAACTTGGCCGCATCATCCACCAGCCAGCGGATCGGGCGACTGTCCATGCCCGACAGCGCCGCATTATCACGCGCCTGGGCGACCGATTTCTTGCTCGCATCGACGTGTGTCACGCGGCCATGGCGGCTGAGCGCCAGGCTGCCGACGCCGGTATAGCCGAACAGGTTGAGCAGTTCCGCATCGTCGCGGTCCGCCGCCTGATCCCGCATCCAGTCCCACACCGGGGCCATGTCAGGGAAGAAGCCGAGGTGGCGGAACGGGGTACACTGCGCGGTGAAGCGCACTTCATTCCATTCCAGTGGCCAGCCCTGTTGCGGCACCGGGCCGGAAAAATGCCAGCGCCCGCCGCCGTCCTCGTCAGATCCGGGGACGAATTCGCCCGCTGAGTCCCAGTTTTCCAGCCGGGGCCGCCACATCGCCTGCGGTTCCGGGCGGATAAAGCGATAGGGGCCGTACCGTTCCAGCTTGCGCCCATCGCCGCTGTCCACCAGCCCGTAATCGGCCCAACCGGTCCCGGCCATCACCAGCGGCTGGAGAACGAGATCGGCCATCAGGCGAGAGGCGTGGCGTGCTCAGCCACATAGGCGGCAATCGCGTCGTAATCGCCCGGCAGCTCGGCAAACCGTTCTTCCCGTTCGAACAGGTCGCCCATGCGGTTGGGCAGCGACGGGCGCACACCCGTGGCCCGTTCCACCGCTTCGGGGAACTTGGCCGGATGGGCGGTGGCCAGCGTCACCACCGGAACATCTGCGGCAAGACCCGCCGCCCGCGCGGCATGAAGCCCGATGGCGGTATGCGGATCAATCACTTCGCCGCAGCGGTTCCACGCCCACGACATCGCCTGCGACATATCATCGGCATCGGCGCGGGCACTGCTGAACAGGCCAGCCACGCCCTCGCGCTGGGCGTTGGTCAGTTGCATCGCCTTGCTCGCTTCGAAGGCGCGCATCTGTTCCGCCTGCACCAGCCCGTCACGCCCGCCCACGTCGAACAACAGGCGTTCGAAGTTGGAACTGACCTGGATATCCATGCTCGGTGCAGCCGTCGGCGTTACCGTGCCTTGCGAATAATCGCCCTGGCTGAGCGCGCGGTGGAGGATGTCGTTGACGTTGGTGGCCACGATCAGCCGTTCAATCGGCAGGCCCATCTGCGCGGCGACATAGCCGGCAAAGACATCCCCGAAATTGCCGGTCGGTACGCTGAAGGCCACCTTGCGGTGCGGCGCGCCCAGTTGCAGCGCGGCGGCGAAGTAATAAACCACCTGCGCCATCAACCGCGCCCAGTTGATCGAATTGACCGCGCCGATGTGGAACCTGTTGGTCATCGCGCTGTCGTTGAACATACGCTTCACCATCGCCTGGGCATCATCGAAGCTGCCGTCGATGGCGATGTTGTGCACGTTGGGGGCCAGCACCGTGGTCATCTGCCGCCGCTGCACATCGCTGACGCGGCCTTTCGGGTGCAGCATGAAGATGTCGATGTTGTCGCGCCCGGCCACCGCGTCGATCGCGGCGGAACCGGTATCGCCGCTGGTCGCGCCGACAATGGTCAGCCGGTCGTTGCCGCGGGACAGGAATTCTTCGAACAGGCGGCCCAGCAATTGCAGCGCCACGTCCTTGAACGCCAGCGTCGGCCCGTGGAACAGTTCCAGCAACCACTGCTGCTGGTCGAACTGCTTGAGCGGCGTGACCGCCTGATGGGCAAAGCGGCCATATGCCTCGGTGGCGATTTCGCGGAACCGCTGTTCCGTAAGGCACGTGCCGACGAATGGCATCATCACCTTCACCGCCAGCTCGACATAAGTCAGGCCAGCCATCCCCGCGATCTCGCTTTGCGAGAAGCGGGGCCAGGTGCGGGGCACGTAAAGCCCGCCATCGGATGCGAGACCGGCGAGCGTGGCGCCTTCGAAATCGAGCGCCGGTGCGCTGCCGCGGGTGGAGATGTATTCCATGATGCGGCTGCGGTTAGCCGGGGCAGCGCCCGGGGGCAAGCAGGTGGCCCTTTACGGCGCTAAATCCCGCGTTTGCGGCGCAGCGCCAGGACATAGATGATCAGGGCCGTCAGCGCGAAGAAGAACCACTGCCCGGCATAGGCCAGGTGGTTGTTGGGCACTTGCGCCGGATCGGGCGGTGCCAGCCGCTGCAACGGTGGCACCGGCTGGCGCAGCATCAGCTTGCCGCCCGGCGCAATCACGCCCGCCACTTCGCCACCGGCCCAGCTGAATGAGGTTGCCGGCAGTGACCAGCCCAGTTCCACTTCCGCCTCGCCGCCACCCTGCACTGCGCACCGGGCGATCTGCGCCACACCGCCCTGCCCGCTGGCGCTTTCCGCCGCGGTGGTGCGCATGGACAGCACCCGCTGGCAGATGAAGCTGCTGGCGCGGAACAGGGCAGCTTCCTGCTGCTCCGCCGTGCGTGGCCAGGGCACTTCGGCCGACAGGGATTCGGCAGTGTGGTACTGCTTCAGCAGCTGTTCCTTCCATTCCGCCCGGCGCAATTGCCACAGGCCCAGCGCGATCATCGTCGCCACGGCCGCGGCGACAATGATGGTCGGCACGAGGGGCAGGCGCGGCATCAGGGCTGATCCTCAGGATTGCGGGCTTCCCCCGCCTTCTGGCGGTATTCGGACCACAGCAGCGCTGCCTTGGCCATGCGCAATCCCCCAACCACGCCGCCCACGGTCAGGGGCACCCACAGCAGCACATGGACCCACCACGGCGGTTCGACTGACAGCTGCAAGCACACCGCCAGGCCGACCACCAGCCCGCCGATGATCATGGTCAGGAATGCCGCCGGGCCATCGCCGACATTGAATTTCGCGAAATCCAGCCCGCAAGCGCGGCAGCGCGGGGCGAACTGGATCGCGTTGGCGAACAGCCCCTTGGCCCCGCAGCGGGGGCAGAGACCGAAAAGGGCAGCCTGGGTGACCCCGGGCTGCCCTTTCGAAGCTTCTGGTGTTTCGATCACTTACCGATGTCGATCAGTGAATTTCCGCACCGGCACCGCCCCAGATGTAGACGGCGACGAACAGGAACAGCCACACCACGTCAACGAAGTGCCAGTACCAGGCAGCGGCTTCGAAGCCGAAGTGGTGGCGCGGGGTGAAGTGGCCCAGGTAGGTGCGACGCAGGCAGACGGCGAGGAAGATCGTGCCGACTGCCACGTGGAACCCGTGGAACCCGGTCGCCATGTAGAAGGCCGAGCTGTAGTTGTTGCCACCAAAGCCAAACGGCGCGTGGGCATATTCGTAGATCTGGATCGCGCTGAACAGCACGCCCAGCACGATGGTCAGCCACAGGCCCTTCTTCAACCCTTCGCGATCACCGTGGATCAGCGAATGGTGCGCCCAGGTCACCGTGGTGCCCGAACACAGCAGGATCAGCGTGTTCAGCAGCGGCAGCGCGAACGGATCCATCACCGTCAGCCCCTTGGCCGGGAACACCGCAGCGGCGGCGCCTTCCTGGCCGAACAGGCTGGTGGTCACGCCATCAACCACTTCCAGCGGATAAGGGAACAGCGCGAAGTCGAACCAGCTCCAGAACCAGCCGACGAAGAACATCACTTCCGAAGCGATGAACAGGATCATCCCGTAACGCAGGTGCAGCTGCACCACCGGGGTATGATACCCGGCCTGGGCTTCCTTCACGATGTTGGAAAACCAGCTGAAGAACGTGGCGATCAGGCCAGCGATGCCGAGCCCGAGCACCAGGTGCCCGCCCGCCATGTCGTGCATGAACAGCACCATGCCGGTGGTAAAGGTGAGCGCGGACATGGAGCCCACGAAGGGCCAGATGTCGGGCGGCAGGATGTGATAGTCGTGGTTCTTGGCGCCGGCCATTGTCGTGTTCCTGATCCTTGGTTTGCGAGGCCTTTAATCGGCCAGCAAGGCTTGGTCCAGTGGGTAGAAGCCGCCTTTACGCGGGCTTTTTCGCCTCGTGGAAGGTGTAACTGAGCGTGATCTGTTCCACGCCCTGCATATTCGGGTCATCCAGCGCCTTGGGATCGACGTAATAGAGCACCGGCATATCCACGGTCTGGCCGGGTTGCAGGGTCTGTTCCGTGAAGCAGAAACACTGGATCTTGTTGAAATACTTGCCCGCCTGTTCCGGCTCCACGTTGAAGGTGGCGGTGCCGGTGATGGGGACGGAACTGTTGTTGGTGGCCTGGAACACCGCCATGTCGCGCTGGCCGATCTGCACTGTGTCGGTCACCTGCCGGGCAATGAATGTCCACGGCAATGTGCGATCAATGCTGGCATCGAAGCGGATCGAGATGGTCGGCGCCCCCGCGCTGAGCGCCATGCGCGAGGCCAGGTCAGCCTCCGCTTCTGTCGCCCGCTGGGTGGTGCCGCCGAATCCGGTCACCTGACAGAAAATCCGGTACAGCGGCACGGCGGCAAAGCCCATGCCGAGCATGAACAGCGCACCCAGCAGGGCGTAAAAGCCCACCCGCAGGTTGCGCCGTTCCATGGTCAGCGTGCTCATTGCGCACCGAACCGGGCAAAGGTGATGGCATAGAACAGCACGGCCATGCCGAGCAGCACGAGGCCGAGGGCAATGTTGCGGCCCTTCTGCGCCTTGCGGTAACGGGCGAGTTCGTCAGGCGTCATGTCATATTCCCAGCGTGGCAAGGACCCGGTCGGCAACAAGCGCGCCGAACAGGGCAAACAGGTACAGCACCGAATAGCCGAACAGGCGCTTTTCCGGTTTCATCGTATCCCCTTCGCCGGCGCGGCGAAAGGCCACCGGCAGGGCAAAGGCAACAAAGGCGGACGACAGCACCAGCGCCGCCACGCCATAGATCAGGTTGGTCCCGCCGATCAGCCATGGGGCCAGGCTGACCGCGAACAGCACCAGCGAATAGGCCAGGATCTGCCGGCGAGTCGAAGCCTCCCCTGCAACCACCGGCATCATCGGGATGCCGACCTTGGCGTAATCGGTCTTCACGAACAGGGCGAGCGCCCAGAAATGCGGCGGCGTCCACACGAAGATGATCGCGAACAGCAACAGCGGCATGGCGGTAATCTCGCCCGTGACGGCAATCCACCCGATCAGCGGCGGAAAGGCCCCGGCCCCGCCACCAATGACGATGTTCTGCGGCGTGCGCGGCTTCAGCCAGATGGTGTAGATCACCGCGTAATAGATAATCGACAGGGCCAGCACGCTGGCCGCCAGCCAATGGACGGCCACGCCCATCACCCCGACTGATCCGGCCGACAGGGCAATCCCGAAATCACGCGCGTCAGTGCGGTGCAACCGGCCCTGCGGCAGCGGGCGGTTGGCGGTGCGCTTCATCACCGCGTCGATATCTGCTTCCCACCACTGGTTCAGCGCCGCCGCGCCGCCCGCACCCAGCGCGATGCAGAGCACGGCGGTGAAGCCGATCACCGGGTGGATGTGGCCCGGCGCAGCCAGCAGGCCGCACAGGCCGGTGAAGACCACCAGGCTCATCACGCGCGGCTTGGTCAGCGCGAAGAAATCGCGCCAATCGGATGGCAGCGGCTTGACCTCAGGGGCAGCGGCAATGGTCAAAGCAGTCCCAATTCCTTGCAAAAGGGGGCGCCCCGTTCCCGGCGCGCCCCCCTGATTGTTCCGGGCCGTCAGCCCCCGGCCTGGCACCATCGCAGGCGCCCGGCCGTCTGGATCAATGGGCCCCGTGGTGATCCTCGATCACCGGCAGGGTTTCGAACTGGTGGAACGGCGGCGGGCTGGACAGGGTCCATTCCAGCGTCGTCGCGCCTTCGCCCCAGTAATTGCCTTCCGCACGGCGGCCGGCAGTGAAGGCGTAGATCATGTTGATGAAGAACACGATCACCGAGACAACCACGATCTTGTAACCCAGGGTCGCGATGCCGTTCCAGAATTCGTAGGCAGCGGTGTAGTCCGGATAACGACGCGGCATCCCCTGGGCACCCAGGAAGTGCATCGGGAAGAACGTGATGTTCACGCCGACGAAGAAGATCCAGAACTGCACGTGGCTCAGCAGTTCACTGTGCCAGCGGCCGGACATCTTCGGGAACCAGTAGTAGAACCCGGCGAACAACGAGAACACGGCACCCATCGACAGCACGTAGTGGAAGTGCGCCACGACGTAATAGGTGTCATGCAGGTTATCGTCGATGCCGCCGTTGGCCAGCACCACGCCGGTGACGCCGCCGACGGTGAACAGGAAGATCATCCCCATCGCCCAGACCATCGGGCTCTTGAACTCCATGGAACCGCCCCACATCGTGGCGATCCAGCTGAAGATCTTGATGCCGGTCGGCACAGCGATGACCATGGTCGCCGCCGTGAAGTACATCTTCGTGTTCACGTCCAGGCCCACGGTATACATGTGGTGCGCCCACACGATGAACCCGACCACGCCGATGGCAACCATCGCGTAGGCCATGCCCAGGTAACCGAACACCGGCTTGCGGCAGAAGGTCGACACGATCTGGCTGATGATGCCGAAGCCCGGCAGGATCATGATGTACACTTCAGGGTGACCGAAGAACCAGAACAGGTGCTGGTACAGGATCGGGTCACCCCCACCGGCAGGATCGAAGAAGGTCGTGCCGAAGTTACGGTCAGTGATCAGCATGGTGATGGCGGCCGCCAGCACTGGCAGCGCCAGCAGCAGCAGGAAAGCGGTAACCAGCACCGACCACACGAACAGCGGCATCTTGTGCAGGGTCATGCCCGGCGCGCGCATGTTGAAGATGGTGGTGATGAAGTTGATCGCGCCCATGATCGACGCGGCACCGGCGAGGTGCAGCGAGAAGATCGCGAAATCGACCGCCGGGCCAACCGAGCCGCTGGTCGACAGCGGAGCATAGACCGTCCAGCCGGTGCCCGCGCCGTTGCCGGTGCCGCCCGGCACGAAAGCCGAGAACATCAGACTGCAGAAACCGGCGAAGGTCAGCCAGAAGCTGATGTTGTTCATCCGCGGGAAGGCCATGTCCGGCGCGCCGATCATGATCGGGACGAACCAGTTGCCAAAGCCACCGATCATCGCCGGCATAACCATGAAGAACACCATGATCAGGCCGTGGGCGCTGATCAGGACGTTCCACATGTGGCCGTTCTTATCGAGCGATTCCGCCCCGCCGCCGAGGAATTCAACCCACCAGCCCAGGTACTGGATGCCGGGTTCGGCCAGTTCCATGCGCATGATGCCTGAAACGGCCCCGCCGATGACGCCCGCCATCACAGCGAACATCAGGTACAGCGTACCGATGTCCTTGTGGTTGGTGGACATGAACCAGCGGGCAAAGAAGCCCGGCTTGTGATCGGCATCGTGGTGATGCTCGTCACCATGGGCCTGGAAGTGGTCGGCGGTGGTTGCCATCGTCAGGGTGTCCTGGTCAGTCTTGTCT
>JBARAF010000248.1:0-1544 GCA_049791695.1 Croceibacterium sp. | reverse complement strand
GCCAGCAACAGCGCGTGGCCATCGCCCGCGCGCTGGTGACCCAACCCGACGTGCTGCTGGCGGATGAACCGACCGGCAACCTCGACACCGAACGGTCGCTGGAGATCATGGAACTGCTGACCCGGCTGAACCACGGCGGGATCACCATCGTGATGGTCACGCACGAGGCGGAAATGGCCGAATTCGCCAAGACCATTATCAGGTTTCGCGACGGGCTCGTCGAATCCGTCAACAGTGGCAAACTGTCAAACATGGTGCCCGCGGCATGATCGGCACCTCGTTCCTACTCGCCCTGAGGGCCATCCGGCGGCACCTGATGCGGTCGTTCCTGACCACGCTGGGGATCATCATCGGGGTGGCAGCAGTCATTACCATGGTCACCCTGGGGCGCGGGGTAACCGCCAGTATCGAGGAACAGATCGCCTCGCTCGGTTCCAACGCGATGTTCGTCTTCCCGATCGAAACCGACCGCGGCCAGCCCCGCCCGTTCGACGAAGCCGACATTGACTCGGTGCGCGAACAGATCGCCGGGGTGCGTGATGTGGCCGGGCAAGTGAACAAGAACGTCAAGGCGATCCACAACGGGCAGGACTGGGCCACCAAGGTCGAAGGCGTCGGCAACGCCTTCATGGCGGCACGCGGGATCGAGATCGAGGAAGGGCGCACCTTCACCGCGGCAGAGGAAAGCGCGGGGGCCAATGTCTGCATCATCGGCCCCACGGTGCGCGATGCGATCTTCGTCGCCGGGGCCAGCCCGCTGGGTGAACAGATGCGGCTGGACGACGTATCGTGCCAGGTGATCGGCCGGTTCAAGACCCGGTCGAGCGGGGGCAACAACCAGGACGACGACAATTCGGTGTTCATGCCGATGACCAATGTCCAGCGGCGCTTCACCGGCAACAACGACATCTTCTACATGGTCATCAGCTATGACCCTGCATACGACAGCGCCAGCATCCAGGCCTCAGTCATCAAGCTGGTGCGCGAACGGCGGCTGTTGCAGGACCGGCAGCCGAACGATTTCGACATCATCGACACCGCCCAGGTCAACGATGCAGTGGCCACTTCCGTCGGCCTGCTGACGGTGATGGTCGCCGCCATTGCCGCGATCAGCCTGGTGGTCGGCGGGATCGGCATCATGAACATCATGCTGGTATCGGTCACCGAACGGACCCGCGAAATCGGCATCCGGCTCGCCATCGGTGCCCTGGCGCGCGAGGTGCGGCTGCAGTTCCTGACAGAGGCCGTGGTGCTGTGCTGTTTTGGCGGACTGGTCGGCATCGCCCTCGCCTTTGGCCTGTCGATGGCGTTGGCCAGCGTGATCGAGGTGCCATTCGTGTTCGATCCGGCCGTCAACGTGCTCAGCTTCGCCTTTTCTGCGGTGATGGGGATCGTGTTCGGATATTACCCGGCCCACCGGGCGTCGAAGCTCGATCCAATCGAGGCGCTACGCCACGAATAGTGGACCCCGAATAGCAAAAGGGGCCACGGTTTCCCGCAGCCCCTTCGTAATCCCTGGATGGTGTATCAGCGAACCCGCGGGC
>JBARAF010000247.1:0-26126 GCA_049791695.1 Croceibacterium sp. | reverse complement strand
GCATTGAACCGGTTGTGAACCGGGGAAGTTCCCCGGCCACCCTGGCAGATCAAGCTTACTTGATCTTGCCTTCCTTGAATTCCACGTGCTTGCGCGCCACGGGATCATACTTGCGGAAGGACATCTTTTCCGTGGTGTTGCGCGGGTTCTTCTTGGTCACGTAGAAGAAACCGGTGTCCGCGGTGGAGTTCAGCCGGATCTTGATCGTTGCGGGCTTCGCCATGGTCTTATTCCCAGAAAATTCGAATCGGCCTCAGCGGCCCTGAAACAACAGGGGCGGCACGCAAAGCGCCGCCCATCGGGCGCGCCATAGGGGCAGGGGGGCTGAAAAGTCAAGCGAAGTGGCGGGCGTTACCAGTCCACCTTGCCCCGGTTGGCCTTCACCGTGCCGCGGACCTTTTTCGCCTTGAGCCGTTCCACCTTGCCCACCCGGTTGACCCGGCTCTTGGCCCGCTTCTTCGGTTCCTTGTGCGCTTCGGCCAGCAATTCGCCCAGCTTGCGCCGGGCATCGTCCCGATTCGCTTCCTGGGTGCGGAAACGGCGGGCGGCAATCATCACTTCGCCTTTCGACGTCATCCGGCTGCCGGCCAGGTCTTTCAGCCGATGGAACACATCCGGATGCAGGCGCAGGGCAAACACGTCCAGCCGCAGCTGCACGGCGGTGGCCACCTTGTTGACGTTCTGCCCGCCCGGCCCGGACGCGGCGATGAAGCTTTCCTCGGCCAGCGCCTCTGCGCGGGCGAGCAAGGCTTCCAGCGGTTCAGCCATCGGGGGTGGCAGGATCAACCGGGGCTGGACCAACCGGGGCCGAATCAGCCGTGGCAGATTCGGCAGGACCGGGATCGGTAAAGCCCAGCCCGGCGAAATCTTCCGGCAGCGGGGCCGTGGCCACGATCGGCGGTTTGCCATCGCGCGGCACTTCAAGGCCGGCGGCATGCAGCAGGGTGCGCCAGGCACCGCCGGTGCCATAGACCGGATCGCCCAGCAGGGAGATGCCGATGCCGCTGGCGGCGTGGACGCGGATCTGGTGGGTGCGGCCCGTTTCCGGGCGGAATTCCACCAGTGCGCGGCCGTTCAGTTCCTCCAGCACGCGCCAATGGGTGATCGACGGCTTGCCCTTTTTGGCCGGGATCATCCGCCAGCCCTTTTCGGCGCTGCTGATCTTCGACAGGGCGAGTTCCACCGTGCCTTCCTTCTGGTCCGGAATGCCCGCCAGCACGCCCAGGTACCGTTTGGCGACCACCCGTTCCTCGAACGCCTTGGAAAAGCGGGCCAGCGCCTTGGGATTGCGCGCCAGCAACAGGCAGCCTGAGGTATCGGTATCGATCCGGTGGACCGGCACCGGCGGGCGCTGGAAACCAAACTTCAGTTCATCCAGCCGCCGGTCGAGCGAAGCCCCGCCTGCGCGCGGGCGTTCGATCGGCAGGCCGCCGGGCTTGTTGATGACGAGCGATTCGCCGTCTTCAAACAGGATTTCGATATCGTTCATGCCAGTGCCTTTGCGATGCGCCGCAGCGCTTCTTGCAGCACCTGTTCGTCGGCGGCGAAGCTGATTCGGAACCCGTCGCGGCCGCCAAAGGCGCTGGCGGAAACCACGGCCACGCCGTGTTCCAGCAGGTGCAGCGCCAGTTTGTTGTCGTCATGGCCGAAGCGGCCCATCAGCGGCGCGGCGTCGATGAAGCAGTAGAACGCGCCGTCCGGCACCGGGGTGCTGACGCCGGGTATGGCGTTGATCGCGGCCACCACCAGATCGCGGCGGCGGCGGAACACCTCGCGCCAATCGGCCAGGAAATCCTGCGGACCTGCGAACGCGGCCACGGCGGCGGCCTGGCTGATGCTGGCGGGGTTGCCGCACGCGTTGGATTGCAGCCGGCCCATCGCCTCGATCAACCAGGCGGGGCCAGTGGCAACGCCGATGCGGAACCCGGTCATCGCATGGCTTTTCGATACGCCGGAAACGGTCAGGATGCGGTCCGCCAGATCCGGGCACAGCGCGGCCAGGCTGTTGTGCGGCGCGCCGGTGTAGATCAGCGGGGAATAGATATCGTCCGCCAACACCAGCACCCGCGGGTGGCGGCGGAGGACATCGGCAATGCCCAGCAACATCTCGCGCGGGTAAACGGCGCCGGTGGGATTGCCGGGGCTGTTCAGCAGCAGCCAGTTGGTGCGCGGGGTAATCAGCGCCTCAAGATCGCTGGCGTGAAAGCGGAAGTTGTCTTTCGCATGGGTCACCAGCGGCACCACGCGGCCACCGCAGAACCGGACCATCTGCGGGTAACTGACCCACCAGGGGCTAGGCACGATCACTTCGTCGCCATCGCTGACCGAGGCCACCAGGGCTTCGAAGATCGCCTGCTTGCCGCCAGCGGTGACGATCACCCGCGACGGATCGGTTTCAATCCCCAGGTCGCGGCGGAAATGCAGCGCGGCGGCCTGCTTCAGCTTCATCGTGCCGGTGACGGGGGTGTATTTGGTGTCGCCTGCATCCAGCGCGGCCTTGGCGGCATCGAGCACGTGGGCCGGGGTGGGGAAATCAGGCTCCCCCACGGACAGCGAGATGATGTCGCGCCCTTGTTCGCGCAACTGGGTGGCGCGGTCGGTCATCGCCGTGGTGGGCGATGCGGCGATGCGGCGCAGGGCCGTGGACAGGTGGGGGTTGTCGGTCATTTCAGGGTCGCCTGCATCAGCCCGCGCAGGGCATTGCCGAGGAAGAAGCCGCCGGCCAGATCGTCCAGCGTCAATTCCGCTTCCACCGCGCGGCCATCGGCCAGCAGTTGCGCGCGCAACACGCCGGGCAGCAGGCCCAGGCTGGCGGGCGGGGTCAGCAACCGGCCATCACGTTCGACGAACACATTGGTGAAGCTGCCTTCGGTAACCAGCCCATCGGCCCGCACCAGCACCGCTTCGCCTGCGCCTTCCTGTTTCGCCAGGGCGGTGGCGCTGTCGTAGAATCCGCGATCGGTGGTCTTGTGCCGCAGCCGCCAGTCGCCCGGCACCACCGGGGTCGGCAGCGCGATGCAGGCAACCGGGCCGCTAGCGGGGGCGGGCATGGTCGCGCTTTCCAGCGCCAATTCACCATTGCGTGATGCCAGCAGCCGCAGCCGCGCCGGGGATTCCAGCTGGAAACACAGCGCCTGGATGCGGTTGCGCGCTTCGTGCCGGTCAAAGCTGAAGCCCAGTTCCGCCGCGCTCGCCTTCATCCGTTCGAGATGGAGTTCGAGCAGCGGGATGCCTTCGTGCGGGTCGAACCGCATGGTTTCCAGCAGGTCGTGCCCGCCGGCATGGCCACGGGCAAAGCCGCCCTTGACCAGGCATTCGCGCCATTCGTCCATGCCTTCGCTGTCCGCCACGATGGCGCCGCCAACGCCCAGCACCACGTGATGCCGCTCGTTTTCGCCCGGGGTCAGGCGGATGGTGCGGATCGCGACGTTGAACGCGGCATCGCCATCGGCACCGATCCGGCCGATCGCCCCGCAATATGGCCCGCGGGCATCCCGTTCCACTTCGTGGATCAGCTCCATCGCGCGGATTTTCGGCGCCCCGGTGATCGACCCGCAGGGGAACAGCGCGCGGATCATGTCCATCGCGCCCTTGCCCGGCTGCACCTTCGCGCGGACGGTGGTGACCATGGTGTGGACCGTGGGATAGCTTTCAACGTGGAACGGCTTTTCCACCTGCACGCTGCCCGCCACGGCCACGCGGCTGAGGTCGTTGCGCATCAGATCCACGATCATCAGGTTTTCGGCGCGGTCTTTCACGCTGTTGGCCAGTTCTTCGGCAAACTGGCGGTCTTCCGCTTCGTTGCGGCCGCGCGGGCGGGTGCCCTTCATCGGCTTCACCCGGGCGGCATCACCCTTCAGGCTGAAGAACAGTTCCGGGCTGAAGCTGAGCAACCAGTGCGACCCGTCAAAGATCAGCCCGCCATAGCCGGCATTGCTGCTGGGGCGCATCGCGGCATATATCGCCAGCGGATCGCCGCGAGCAGGGCCTGCCAGCGGCATCGTCAGGTTCGCCTGATAGATGTCGCCCGCCGTGATCGCTTCCTGCAGCCGGTCAAATGCGTCGAGATAGGCCCCGGTCGAAATCTGCGGTTCCAGCGGGCCGATGCTGGCCAGGCCTGCCCCGGCGTGACCAGCCAGCCATTGCGGCACTTCGGCAGCGGGGATGGTCTGTTCGGTGTCGAACAGCCCCAGCCAGACCAGCGGCCCGGCCGCGCCGCTGCGTTCCGCCGCCAGCGTGGACAGGCGCGGTTCCAGCGCCAGCCCGGCTTCATAGGCGAGGTATCCGGCCAGCGTGCCGCCCGTTTCCGCCTGAGCCACTTGCGCGGCCTGCAGCACTGCCAGCACCTGTTCCGGCGCATGGGCGACGAACAGGGCGCGCGGGTTTTCGAACAGGTGTGCATCGCTCGCGCCTTCCACGCGCGCGTCGTCAAGCAGGACGAAAGGTTGGACGGCGGCCATCCGATCCGCACTAGCGCGAAATTGCCGTCTGTCCATCGGCGGCGTGTCTATCGCTTGACCGTTCCGCCCCGCCTGCGCCAGACCGTGGCCCAATACGGAGGGATTACGCGCATGACGGACATCTATCTCGGCCTTGGTGCCAATGGCGAACGGCAGGTGCTGAACCTGCGGCGTGCCAACCGGCACGGGCTGATTGCGGGTGCCACCGGCACCGGCAAGACCGTAACCCTGCAAGGCATCGCGGAAAATTTCTCGGCCCAGGGCGTGCCGGTGTTTGTGGCCGATGTGAAGGGCGATCTGGCGGGCATTGCCATGGCTGGTTCCCCCACCTTCAAGAACGCCGCGATCCTGGAAGCGCGGGCGAAGGAAATCGGCCTCGATCCCTATAGCTACAGCGACAACCCGGCGGTGTTCTGGGACCTGTTCGGTGAACAGGGCCACCCGATCCGCACGACCATTTCGGAAATGGGCCCGCTGCTGCTGGCCCGGCTGCTGGACCTGAACGAAACCCAGGAAGGTGTGCTCAATATCGTCTTCCGCTATGCCGACGAACAGGGCCTGCTGCTGCTGGACCTGGAAGACCTGCAGGCGATGCTGGTCCACACGGCCGAAAATGCGGCGGAACTGACCACCCGGTACGGCAACGTCACCAAGCAATCGATCGGCACGATCCAGCGCCAGCTGCTCAGCCTCGACAGCCAGGGCGGGGCGATGTTCTTTGGCGAACCCGCGCTGGAAATCGAGGATTTCCTGAAGGTGGACGACAAGGGACGCGGCTACATCAACGTGCTGGCGGCAGACAAGCTGATGCGCAGCCCGAAGCTGTACGCCACCTTCCTGCTGTGGCTGCTGGCGGAACTGTTCGAAGTGCTGCCCGAAGTGGGCGATCCGGAAAAGCCGAAGCTGGTATTCTTCTTCGACGAAGCACACCTGCTGTTTGAAGACGCGCCCAAGGCCTTGCAGGACAAGGTCGAACAAGTGGTGCGGCTGGTCCGGTCCAAGGGCGTGGGCGTCTATTTCGTAACCCAGAACCCGATCGACATTCCCGAAGAAGTGGCCGGGCAGCTGGGCAACCGGGTGCAGCACGCGCTGCGCGCCTTCACCCCGCGCGACCAGAAGGCGATCAAGGCGGCGGCGGAAACCTTCCGCATCAACAAGGAACTCGACGTTGAAACCGCCATCACCGAACTGAAAGTGGGCGAGGCACTGGTTTCCACCTTGATGGAAGATGGCGCCCCGTCAGTGGTGCAGCGCACGCTGATTGCCCCGCCGCGCAGCCGGCTGGGGCCGCTGGAGCCGAAGGAACGGGCGATCGTCCAGTCGGTCAGCCCGCTGGATGGCAAGTATGATCAGCGGGTCGACCGTGAAAGCGCGGAAGAAGTGCTGGCGCAAAAGGTCGCCGATGCCGCCGCCACGGCGCAAGAAGTCGAGGCCGAAGGCGAGGAAGCGGTCGGCAAGCGCGAACGCAAGAGCCCCAGCCTGTGGGACGGTCTTGGCGGCAAGGTGACCAAGGCAGCCGTCGGCGCGGCAGCGGCTAGCGCCGGGTCGATCCTGGCCGGCTCGCTCTCCGGCCGCAAAAGCCGCGCCAACCCGAAGGCCAGCGCTGCCTCTGCCGCTGCCGGGACCGTGGCAGAAACCATCGGCAAGAGCTTCGGCATCCCCGGCCTCGGCCGGTTTGCACGCAACCTGATTGGCGGGCTGATGCGCTGAGGGTGCCCCCCTCCTTTTTGGAGGAGGGGGGTTCTCAGGTTACTTTTTAGCCAGCCATGCGGCCAGCTGGGCCCGCTGGCGCGGTTCGCTGTCCATCTTCTGGCGCAGGGACACAAGCACCTGATCGACCGGGCGACGTTCGTCCTGTGGCATGCTGGCGCGCAAGGCTTCGAGGCGCTTGATCATGCCTTCGTCCTTGCTGGCGGAACCGAGCCGGGCGAAGAAATTGGCCCGGGCCGAGGAATCGACCAGGGCTTCCACCTTGGCGCGGTTGGCCTGGGCGAAATCGAACGCCAGTTCGGGGTGGTTGGTGGCCACCGCGCTGATGATCGCCGCGCTGGAAGTGCCGGCTTCGCCGGTCAGTGCCAGATCGAGCGCGCGCTGCGCCAGCACCGGATCCATCACGCTGCCAAGCTGGCGGTAATAGGCCTGCTGTTCGACCGCGCTCTTCGATTCGCGGGCGAGCTTGGCCAGCAGATCCCATTCCGCCGCGGTCGCATTGCGCGCGGCGATGGCGAGCCAGGTGGTTTTCAGCGGCCCGTCCATGGCGCGCGGATCGCTCGCCAGCCGGGCGAACCGGGTGCGCGCCTGCTGCGCCACATCGGCATCGCCCATCGCGCCCAGGCGCGAAATCAGCTCAGACCGCAAGTTGGCGTCGACCAGCGGTTCGTTGGCGCGCGGTTCGAACCCCAGCGCCCGCATCCGCGGCAGGAAGCGGGTGCGGGCCATCGCGGCCAGCTTCGCCTTCTGCGCGTCGTCGGCCAGCAAGGTATGCATTTCCGACCACCGGTTGATCGCGCTTTGCGCGACGATCTGGTTGGCATCGGCCGGCATGGCCGCCAGCATGTCCATCGCCGGGGCCAGGTCCTGATACCCCGCCTGTGCCAGCGCAAAGGCATCGCGTGACAGGCCCAGCTGGTCGATCGGTTGCAGCGTCGGCATGGCCTTGGCCAGCTGGCCGTTCATCTGCGGGGTGTACAGCGTGCGGAAATAGCCGAGCTGGCCACCGTTGACGATCACCGGTGCGCAACCCGGAACCTGCAGCGTGGCGGTGCCGTCCAGCACCTGGCGGATTGGCGCCGCGTTGCCGGACTGGACCAGCAGCGGCACGTGCCAGCGTTGCGGCTTGGTAGCCACTTCGGCCATCCGGTCACGGCTGAATTCGCTCTGCCGCAAGGTCAGCGTGGTCTGGCCGTTGGCGCAGACGGATTCCGCGATCACCAGCGGCACGCCCGGTTGGCGGGTGAAATCGTGGGCAATGGTGGTCAGGCCTTTGGCGCCTGCCTGCTCGACCGCACCCCACAGGTCATCGCTGACCGTGTTGCCGTACTGGTGCCGCTTCACATAAGTGCGGATGCCGTTGCGCCAGGTGTCTTCCCCGGCATAGGCTTCCAGCATCGAAATGATCGCTTCGCCCTTCTGGTACGCGATGGTGTCGAAAGCTGCGCCCAGTTCCGCCACGGTGCGGATTTCCTGAACCACCGGGTGGGTAGTGACGAAGCTGTCTAGCCCCATCGCCGATTCACGGCCTCCCACGCGGCTCAGCAGCGGGTGCCATTCCGGGTGTACTTGCTGGGTAGTGCGGGTCTGCATCCAGCTGGCGAACCCTTCGTTCAGCCACAGGTCGTCCCACCAGGCCATGGTCACGATATTGCCGAACCACTGGTGCGCCACTTCGTGGGCCTGGGTATCGAAAATCTGCTGGCGCACGGCGGCACTGGTGATCGCCGGATCTTCCAGCAGGATGCGTTCGAAAGTGAAGATCGCACCCCAGTTTTCCATCGCGCCGAAGAATTGCGACTGGCCGGGGCCGGCAATGTTGTCCAGCTTGGGCAGCGGGAACGGAACGCCGAAATAATCTTCCAGATAGGTCAGCACCGGCGGCAGCGATTCCAGCGCATAGCGCGATTGTTCGCCGCTGCCCTTGGGGCCGACGATGCCCAGTTCCATGCCACCCGGGCCCGGCCGGGTCAGCCGTTCGAAATCGCCCATGCCGAAGAACAGCAGGTACGACGACATCTTGGGGCTGGTGCGGAACTTGACCCGCTTGAAGCCATTGCCAAGGTCTTCTTCCGCCGCGATCGGCATGTTGCCAATCGGCATCTGCCCGGTGGGAACGGTGGCGGTCAGGTCGAACGTGGCCTTGTAGCTGGGTTCATCCAACATCGGCGCGAAGCGGCGCGCATCGGGCGCTTCGAACTGGGTGAACAGGGCGCGGCGCGGTTCGCCGGTCAGCTTGTCGGGGTAATCGAGCGCGAACAGGCCCATCGCCTGGGTGTTGATCTTGCCCTTGTAGGCAAGGTCGAGCCGCCAGGTGCCCGGCTGGATCGGGGCGCTGGAGCCAAACGACACGGTCTGGCCGTCGGCCCCGGCGGCAATGGTCAGGTCACGTGAAGTGCCAGAGCCATCGGTGGCGAGCAGCTTGGCTGAGGTAACGTCCAGTTCCACCGCGTGCAGCACCAGCTTGTCGGTCGGCTGGAACACTTCCAGCGTCACGCTTTCACGCCCGGTGAAAGTCATCGCCTGGGCATCGGGGGTGAAATCGATCGCATAGTTCAGCGGGCGCGCGGTGCGCGGCAGGTCGCTGGGGATGCTGTCGGGAATGGGCGAAGTCGTCAGGGCGGGAGCCGAGACCGGTGCTGGCGGGGCAGTGGTTGCCAGGGGCGCCGTGGCGCAACCCGCCAGGAGGAAGGCGGTCAGGGCAGGTGCAGCGATGCGCTTCAAAGGGGCGACTCCGACAAGTTACGGTTGCAACCGCCCTAGCACCACCCGATGCCCTTTGCGAAGTCGTCAGTCGAGCGGCAGGCGCAGTTCGGCGATCAGCCCTTGTACCGCGCCATCCGCGCCGTGGCGATTCTTCAGCACCAGGTTCCCGCCATGCTGTTCTGCAATGGCGCGGGCGAGGGTCAGGCCAAGGCCTGCCCCACCAGTTTCCCGGTTGCGGCTGCTTTCCCCGCGGGCGAAGGGTTCCAGCATCGCGGCGATCTCGCCTTCCGGGATGCCGGGGCCGTCATCCTCGATCGTGATCACCGCCTCGCGCCCTTCGCGTATCAGGGTGATGCGGGCCCGTTCGCCATACCGCAGGGCATTGCCGATCAGGTTGCGCAAGGCGCGGCGCAGCCAGGTTGCGCGCAGGCGCAGCCCCATGCGCGTGGTCGCGCCCAGGTCCACCGGCTCGCCCATGTCTTCGTATTCTTCCACCACGCCCGCCAGCAGGGCGGACAGGTCGGTGCGCTCCATCGGATCGTTCGACCGGCCGACACGCGCGAGTGAGAGGATGTCGTCCAGCGTGCGGGTGATATCTTCGATGCTGGCGGCCATCTTGGCCCGTTCGCCATCGTCTTCCACCGATTCGATGCGCACGCGCAGGGCGGCCAGCGGGGTTTTCAGGTCATGCCCGATGGCACCCAGCATTACGTCCTTTTCATTCAGCAATGCGGCGATGCGGCCTTCCATCGCGTTGTGCGCGGCGATCAGGCGGCGGGTATCCTGTGGCCCGCTGGGTTGCAGCTGACCATCCAGCGCGCGGGTTTCAGCAAAGGTTTCCAGCCGTTTGGTCAGAGCCGCCAGCGGCTGGGTAATCCGCCGTAGCAGGAAAGCCAGCAGGCCAACCAGCAGCCCATAAAGCACCAGCGTCTGCATGATCAGCGAACCAAGCGCGCGCGGCTCCCGTTCCGACATGGGGATGCGGGCGACGCTGAATTCGCTTTCCCCCTGCTTGCGCAGGCCGGCCACCAGCATTTCGCCCTTCATCCAGTTGGGCGGACGTTCAAAACCGCGCGCCCGCAGGCGGCCCTGCACGTAAGGGTCGATCGCCATGTGGCGGGTGGTGACGACCAGTTCCGCCGGGTTGACGCCCTGATCGACCAGGATTTCGCGCAGCATTTCCTCGCGGTGGGGTTCACGCTGTTCGCCCGCGCGCAGTGGCGACACGGTCGTGCGTTCCACTTGCAGGCGGCGCCATTGGCGCTTTGCCTCGTTACCGGGGAAGCGGCGGTCAGACTGGCGGAATTCAAAGCGCGGATCGGCCACCAGCTGGAACGCCAGCCCGTTCACCGCCTGGGCCTCGCGCCGCTGTTCGCTGGCGCGGAACAGCAGGACTGCGGACAGCCCCTGTGCCACCAGCAGCGCCAGCGCCACGGACAGCAGCATCTGCCCCAGCAGGCTGCGTGGCAGGAACCGGCTCATGCCTCGCGGTCCGGGGCCATGCGGCGGACATCGGCGGCCAGGCGATAGCCCCCGCCCCACACCGTCTGGATCAGCTTTGGATCGCGGCTGTCGCGTTCCATCTTGCGGCGCAGGCGGCTGACCTGGTTGTCCACCGCCCGATCAAACAGGTGTGCTTCACGCCCCTGGACCATGTCCAGCAGCCGGTCACGGTCCAGCACCTGGCGCGGGTGGGTGAGGAAGGCGACCAGCAGGCGGAACTCGGCCGAGGATACCGGCACCACGGTGCCTTCGGGATCGCTCAGTCGCCGCTTCAGCGGATCCAGTACCCAGCCATCGAATTCGTACAGCGCGTCTTCTTCCGGCAGCACCGGCGGCCGGGCGGCGCGGCGCAGGACGGAACGGATGCGGGCCACCAGTTCGCGCGGTTCGAACGGTTTTACCACGTAATCGTCGGCGCCAATTTCCAGCCCGACGATGCGGTCCATCGCTTCGCTGCGGGCAGTCAGCAGGATCACCGGGATGTCCTTGGTTTCCGACAGGTGGCGGCACAGCGACAGCCCGTCTTCGCCCGGCATCATGATGTCCAGCAACACCAGGTCGGGCTTGTCCTCCAGGATTGCCGAGCGCGCCCGCGCCGCGTCTTCCGCCTGACGCACGACGAACCCCTGACGGACCAGATAGTCCGCCAGGGGTTCGCGCAGGGTTGCTTCATCGTCGACCAGCAACAGGCGGGTCGTGGCGTTATCCGGCATCAGCTGGCCTGTTGTGGGCGCATGTGACCGCGCATCTGCTGGCGGGCGGCCCGGCGTTCGGTATCGCTGATGGTGCCATTCTTGTCCGTATCGGCCTGGTCGAACCGGGCGAGCGCGGCGGCGGCGAATTCCGCCTTGGTTACCGTCCCGTCCTTGTCCTTGTCTGCCATCATGGCCATGCCCTGGCCACTGTGGCCGCGCATCCCGCCGTGGCGGCCCTGGCCCATCCGGCGTTCACCCCCGCCTTCACCGCGGCGTTCGGCGCGCGCTTCGCGGCGGTGTTCGCGCTGGGCGTTGAATTCAGCGAAGGTGACGTTGCCGTTACGATCGGCGTCGATCCGGTCGAACGCGGCCTTCTGGCGCGCTTCGCGGTCTGCCTGGTTCAGCACGCCATCGCTGTTGCGGTCCATCCGGGCAAATGCGGTGTCGGCAAACTGGGTCACGGCGGCGCGGGTTGTGGGAGGGCCGGCCCGTTCGGGGCGGGCTGCGCCGCTTTGCGCCACGGCTGCGGTGGCGGCGACGATCGCCGCCGCGGCGAGCGTGTAGGTGGCAATTTTGCGCATGGGGGGACTTTCCGTCAAAAAGAGCAAGAGAGCAACGGGGCGCCAACCAGAAGGGGAGCAAGGAATTGGCAACCCCGCTGCTCATGAAAACCCTTTTACCCCTTGCCTGTCGCACCACTATGCCGGGCAGGCGGTAAAGTGTCGCCAATTGTCACATTGTCAAAGCCGCGTTCATGGGCGCGCAAGGCATTGCCGGAAACGTCAACGCGGGCGGTGAACGGTGCCCATCCCGGCAGTGATGAACAGGCCCGCCGCCTCGCCTTCGACATCGGCCGTATGCCACACGCCTGGCGGGTTGATCGCGTACTGCCCCGGTTCCAGCGTGGTCCGCAGTTCCTGCCCGTCAATCTCCTGCACCAGCGTCATCCGGCCCTGGGTGCAGACAACCACTTCCGCGCCCGCCGGGTGCATTTCCCAGCCCGCCCAGCTTTCGGTGAAACGGAACAGCGATACCAGCCGCCCTTCCGCGCCATCTGCGGCATGGCGGGCGCTGTAATCCATGTACCACTGCATCGCCCGCTCATCGCGCGGAAATTCCGGCTGAGAGATGGCCGTGGCACCCAATCCAAGATGGATCGGCTGGCTCTCCAGGCTGGGGGCGGGGCGCTGCCCGGTCATGGCCGGGGCAGTTCCAGCGGCTGGCAAGCATCGAGCAACCAGGCCAGCGCATCCCCTTCCAGCTGCGGGGCCAGCACGTCGCGAACCTTGGCGTGGTAGGCGTTCCACCACGCGATCTGGGCAGGGGACAGCAAGGCGGTATCCACCAGTGTCCGGTCAATCGGGGCGAAGGTCAGCGTTTCGAAGCCGAGCCATTCGCCTTCCATGCCCGGCAGTTCGCGCCGCTCGACCAGGACCAGGTTTTCGATGCGGATGCCGAAATGGCCCTGCTTGTAATAACCGGGCTCGTTGGACAGGAACATGCCCGCCAGCAGTTCCTGATCGGTCCCCGCCTGCCCGCCGCGCGCCTTGGCGATGCGTTGCGGCCCTTCGTGCACGGCCAGGAAGCTGCCCACCCCGTGGCCGGTGCCGTGGGCGAAATCGACCCCCGCCGCCCACAGGAACTGCCGCGCCAGCGTGTCCAGCTGGGCACCGATTGTGCCGGTGGGGAAGGTCTGGGTGGCAAGGCAGATGTGCCCCTGCAACACGCGGGTGAAAC
The DNA here is from genome assembly GCA_049791695.1 of Croceibacterium sp. Taxonomy (GTDB): domain Bacteria; phylum Pseudomonadota; class Alphaproteobacteria; order Sphingomonadales; family Sphingomonadaceae; genus Croceibacterium_C. The sequence goes on along the minus strand of JBARAF010000247.1, from coordinate 13,315 downwards.
GGTCCTTCACCTCTGCCGAAGGTTCGCCCGGGCCGATCCATACGGTGCGGGTGATGTCGGTGGTGCCATCGGCATATTGCCCGCCGGAATCGACCAGATAGACGCTGGACGGGGCAATCGGGATATTGCTCGCTTCGTCCACTTTGTAATGCGGCAGGGCGGCGTGTGGCCCGGCGGCGGAAATGGTGTCGAACGACAGGTCGCGCAGCAGGCCGGTGTCCTGCCGGAACTGTTCCAGCCGGGCGGCGGCGGACAGTTCGTCCTGTGTCCCCTTGGGCGCTTCAATCGACAGCCAGTGGAGGAAACGGGCAATCGCCGCGCCATCCCGCGCCTGCGCGGCGCGCTGCCCCGCCTGTTCGGCCTGGTTCTTCACCGCCTTGGGCAGCACGCACGGATCGCGCAGCGGCACCGGGGTGGCACCCGCCTGTTCCAGCGCCGTGAAAATGGCGGCAACGGCCCGTTCGGGATCCGTCGCCACGCGCTTGCCGGAAAGATCCGCGAGGGCGCCGGTGAACTGATCACGCGGGCGGATGCGCACCGCATTGCCCAGCGCCGCGGTGACTTCTGGCGTGACCTTTTCCGGGGCGATGAACCAGTCCGCCGTGCCATCGGCATGGGCGATGACATAAGACAGCGCCACCGGAGTGCGGTCCACGTCACTGCCGCGAATGTTGAGCAGCCAGGCGACCGAATCGAGCGCGGAAATCACCGCCGCATCCAGTTTGTGCGCTTTCAGCCATTCGGCCACGTCGCTGCGCTTGGCCGCGCTGGTTTTGCCCGCCAGCGCATCATCCTGCACGAATGCGGGGGCCGGGGATGGGGCGGGCTGGTCCTGCCACACGGCGTCTATCGGGTTGGTTACCACCGGCACCAGGCTGGCCCCGGCTTCTGCCAGCACCTTTGCGGCTGCACTGGCCCAGGGGCTGGTGTGCAGCCACGGATCGAAGCCCACTTTCGCGCCGGGTTCCACATTGGCGGCAATCCAGCCGACCAGGCTGTCCTGCGGGACGGAGCGGTATTCGAACAAAGCCCCGTCCACCTGGTCACGCACCTGCACGGTGTAGCGCCCGTCAACGAACATCGCGGCCTTGTTGCGCAGCACCGCGGCGGTCCCGGCCGATCCGGCAAAGCCGCTCAGCCATTCCAGCCGCTGGGCATAGGCGCCGACATATTCCGACAGATGTTCGTCACTGATCGGCACCACGAAACCGTCCAGCCCTTGCCGCGCCAGTTCCTCGCGCAGGGCGGTCAGGCGGGATTCGTGTGTTTGCATCAGCATGGTTGCGGTCCTTTCCCCGCTTACATAGATGCAAGGGATGGACCTTACCACACCGGCCGGAAATCCCGCTCGCCCGCCCGTCGCAGCGAAGAAACCCCACAGCTTTTCCCACCACGGGATTACGGTGGAAGATCCCTATTTCTGGCTGCGCGATGCCGGGTACCCGGACGTGGAGGACGCTGAAATCCTCGCCCACCTCGAAGCGGAAAACGCCTGGTTCAAGGGCCGGATGGACCAACACCAAAGCCGGATCGACGCGCTGTTCACCGAAATGCGCGCGCGGATCAAGGAAGCCGATACCTCGGTCCCGCAGAAGGATGGCGATTACCTCTACTGGATCGAATACGAAGAAGGCGCCGAGTACAAGAAGTGGTGGCGCAAGCCCGTGGCGGGCGGGCCGGACGAACTGATCCTGGACGAAGTGGCGCTGGCAGCAGGCAAGGAATATTTCCGCCTGGGCGCGATCGCCACCAGCAAGGACGGGCGGCTGCTCGCTTACGCCGTGGACGACAACGGGTCCGAACGCTTCACCGCCCGTATCAAGGACCTGGCCACGGGCGAACACCTGCCGGATGAAATCCCCGGCACGCTCAGCGCGCTGATCTGGGTCGCGGGCGACAAGGCGCTGGTCTATTCGCTGGCGAACGAGAACTGGCGGACCGACAATTGCCGCCTGCACTGGCTGGGCCAGCCGGTGGACCAGGACGTGGAACTGTACCACGAAGATGACGAAGGCTTCCGCGTGGCCGCCAGCCTTTCGGCGCAGGAAGACTGGCTGATCATCGGCACCGGCGACCATGAAACCAGCGAAGCCCGGCTGGTCCGCGCCGACGATCCGCTGGGCGAACAGATCCTGGTCAAGGCGCGGCAGAAGGGCGTGGAATACGATCTGGACCTGCGCACCGAGCAGGGTGAGACGACACTGTTCGTCCACACCAACGACACGCACGAAAACTTCCGCCTCGCCACCGCGCCGCTGGCCGCACCCGGGCAGTGGACCACGCTGATCGAAGGGACCGTCCGGTTTTATCTGACCGGGTTTGACCTGTTCAAGGATTTCTACGTCACCGAAGGGCGGCTTGCCGGGCTCGATACGATCGAGATCCGGTACTACGACGATCCCGCCCGGGCGGAGCCGATCACCTTTCCCGAAGCCAGCTATTCCGCCGGAATGGGCAGCAATCCGGAATACGACCAGACCGTGTTGCGCGTGTCGTATGAAAGCATGATCAGCCCGGCGAGCACTTATGATTACAGCGTCGTCACCCGTTCGCTGACCCTGCTGAAACGGCAGGAAATCCCCAGCGGTTATGACCGCGATCTGTACACCACTGCCCGGCTGGAACTGCCCGCGCGGGACGGGACGCTGATCCCGGTCAGCGTGATGTGGCGCAAGGACCGGACTGGAACCGGGCCGCTGCACCTTTACGGCTATGGCGCCTACGGCATTTCCATCGACCCCGGCTTTTCGACCACGCGGCTCAGCCTGGTCGATCGCGGGTTCGCCTATGCCATTGCCCATATCCGTGGTGGCGATGATCTGGGGCGGGCCTGGTACAAGGCGGGCAAGCTGGAACAGCGGACCAATGCCTTCACCGACTTTGTCGATGTGGCGAACGGGCTGATCGCGCACGGCTTTACTGAAGCCGGCAAGATCAGCATTTCCGGCGGCAGCGCCGGGGGCGAACTGATGGGCGCGGTGATCAATTCCGATCCGGGACTGTGGGGCGCAGTGGTGGCCCACGTGCCGTTCGTGGACGTGCTGGCGACGATGCTGGACGCTTCGCTGCCGCTGACGCCGGGCGAATGGCCGGAATGGGGCAACCCGATTGAGGACCAGGCCGCGTTCGAACTGATCCGCAGCTATTCGCCCTATGACCAGGTAAAGCCGCAGGCCTATCCGCCGCTGATGGTCACCGCCGGACTGAACGATCCTCGCGTGACCTATTGGGAACCGGCCAAATGGGTCGCCAAGCTGCGCGAATTGAAGACCGACGACAACGAACTGGTGTTCAAGATCAACATGGGCGCAGGCCACGGCGGCAAGTCTGGCCGGTTCGAGTCCTTGCACGAGACGGCGGAGGAATTCGCCTTCATCCTGTGGCAGCTGGGCGTGAAGTTCTGATGCCCAACCGCTTCTCCCTCACCTTCACCGCAGCGCCGGAACACATCGACGAAAACGGCCACGTCAACAACGCGGTGTGGGTGCAGTGGATGGAAGCGCTGTCGACAGCGCACTGGGAAGCGGATGCGCCGGCGGAACACGTTGCCGCCTATGCCTGGGTGGTGACCCGGCACGAGATTGATTACCGGGGCAACATTGGCCTTGGCGAAAGCGTGACCGGCACCACCGAGATCCGCGAAGGGCCAAGCGGCGCGCGGTTTGACCGGCATTTCACCTTCACCAACAGCGCTGGCAAGGTGCTCGTCAATGCTCGCACCACGTGGGCGATGATCGACCGCAAGACCCAGCGCCTGATGCGCGTCCCGGCGGAAGTGTCGGAGCCGTTCCTGCGCGATTGAGCAGGTTTGGGACGCGGCCACGGCCAGATGGGTTCACACGAAGACACGAAGATGCCGTTTCGAGCCGCAGGCTCGCTCCAACGTCCGACCTTGCCCTGATGCGCCAGGCCGGAATGGGACGCAGGCTGCGCCGCAAGCGCGCCATCTTCGTGTCTTCGTGTGAAACCCCTTTAACTTCCGCTGGCGCGGAAAACTGAACACTCAGCCGAGCGCCTCTTCCAGCGGCAGCAAGTCATAGCCCAGTTCCTCGGCCACGGCGGCGTAGGTTACCCGCCCGGCATGGACGTTCAGCCCGGCGGCCAGATGCGGATCGGCCTGCAGCGCGGCTTTCCAGCCTAGGTCGGCGATATTCAGCGCATGCGGCAGGGTGACGTTGTTCAGCGCATAGGTGCTGGTGCGCGCCACGGCCCCGGGCATATTGGCCACGCAGTAATGCACGATCTCGTCGACTACGAAGGTCGGGTTGTCGTGGGTGGTCGGATGGCTGGTTTCGAAACAGCCGCCCTGATCGATTGCCACGTCCACCAGCACCGCGCCGGCTTTCATCGTCTTCAGCATTTCCCGCGTTACCAGCTTGGGCGCGGCGGCCCCGGGCACCAGCACCGCGCCGATCACCAGATCGGCCTCGGCCACGCAGGCGGCGAGGTTGGCGCTGTTGGAAAAGCGGGTCTTGGCCCGGCTTTCGAAATGGATGCCCAGCCGCTCCAGCACTTCCGGACTGCGGTCGAGGATCGTCACGTCTGCGCCAAGGCCAACCGCCATCTGCGCGGCATTGAAGCCGACCACGCCGCCGCCGATGATCGCAACCTTGCCCGGCAACACCCCCGGCACCCCGCCCAGCAACACGCCGCGCCCGCCGTGGGCCTTTTCCAGCGCCGTCGCTCCGGCCTGAATCGACATGCGTCCGGCCACCTGGCTCATCGGTTTCAGCAAAGGCAATTGGCCGCCCGGCCCGGTCACCGTTTCATAGGCGATGGCGGTGACGCCGCTTTTGACCAGGTCGGCGGTCTGTTCGGGATCGGGGGCGAGGTGGAGGTAGGTGTAGAGCACTTGCCCCGCGTGCAGCTTTGCCCGCTCTGCCGCCTGGGGTTCCTTGACCTTCACCACCAGTTCGCATTGTTCGAAGATCGGGTCCGGCCCGTCGGTAATGGTCGCGCCTGCATCACGATATTGCTGGTCGGTCGCGCCGATGCCGTTGCCCGCGCCCGTTTCGATCCACACCTCGTGACCGTGACGGGTCAGTTCGCGCGCGCTTTCCGGTGTCAGGCCAACGCGGTATTCGCGGTTCTTGATCTCTTTCGGGCAGCCAACCAGCATCCGTTATCTCCTCTTCCGGTTAAACCGTTACGAGTGAAACCATATCCCCGCAAGTTTATGCCACCAATGTGCGCCGGCTTTGCGTCAGATCAAGGAGCTTGCCCGCCACAGCCTGCACATCCGACGCTGACACAAGAACAAGCAAGAGGCAGTGATGGCGCATTTTCCCCACAACCCCGGGTTCATGGGCACGCTCCGCCCGCTGCGCATTCAAGGCGATATCCTGGACGTTGAGGTGGAAGGGGAAATCCCGGCCGGGCTGGACGGTGCGTTCCACCGGGTTCACCCGGACAACCAGTTCGCCCCGGTGTTTGAAGATGACCAGTTCTTCAACGGGGATGGCATGGTGTCCATGTTCCGGGTGAGGGATGGCAAGGTCGATTTCAAGCAACGCTATGCCCAGACCGACAAGTGGAAGCTGGAAAACGAGGCGAAGCGCAGCCTGTTCGGCCACTACCGCAACCACCTGACCGATGATCCTTCGGTCGAAGGGCGCATTCGCGGCACGGCCAACACCAATGTGATGGTCCACGCGGGCAAGCTCTACGCGATGAAGGAAGACAGCCCCTGCCTGCTGATGGACCAGAACACGCTGGAAACCTTCGGTTACACCGATTTTGGCGGCGGGCTGGATGCCAAGACATTCTGCGCCCATCCGAAAATCGACCCGGCAACGGGCAATATGTGCGCCTTCTCCTACATGTCCAAGGGGCCGCTGACCCATGACATGAGCTATTTCGAAATCAGCCCGACCGGCGAAGTGCTGTTCGAAATTCCGTTCCTGAACAAGTACCTGTGCATGATGCACGATTTCGCGATCACGGCGGATTACGCGGTGTTCAACGTGATGCCGCTGCTGACCAGCCTGGACCGGCTGGAAAAGCGGATGCCCTATTTCGGGTTTGACCATTCGCTGCCCGTCTGGCTCGCCGTACTGCCGCGCAAGGCCGGGGCGACGTCGAAAGACCTGCGCTGGTTCCGGGCGCCGACCAATTGCTTCACCGGCCATGTGATGAACGCCTTCAACGATGGCACGAAAGTCTATTTCGACTTGCCGATCGCGAGGAAGAACAGCTTCCCGTTCTTCCCCGATGTCACCGGCGCACCTTTCGATCCGGTTGGCGGCCTGTCTTACCTGACGCGCTGGACCGTGGATCTTGGTTCCAATTCGCAAGAATTCACTTCGGTCGAACAACTGAGCAACCTGCCCGATGAATTCCCGCGCATCGATGACCGATACGCCGGGCAGCCCTATCGCTACGGCTGGATGCTGGCCTTCGACACGGAGCGTAAATACGAAGGCCCCGCCGGGCCGTTCGTCGGCGCGATCAATTCGCTGGTGCACAAGGACCTGGCAACCGGGGCGGAAAAGAGCTGGTGGCCGGGGCCGACCAGCGGCATCCAGGAACCGTGCTTCATCCCCAAATCTGCCGACGCGGCGGAAGGGGAAGGCTACATCGTCGCGCTGGTGGACGATCACGTGGCCAATTATTCCGATCTGTGTTTCTTCGATGCGCAACGGGTGGAAGAAGGGCCGGTCGGCCGTGCGCGCTTGCCGGTGAAGATCCGCCAAGGCCTGCACGGCAACTGGTCCACGGCGGCGCAACTGGCGGGGTAGTGCAGGCTTAGCGGGTGTACCCCGCGTCCTGCAGGAACCAGCGCAGTGCTTCCTCGAACCCGCTGAAGGTGCGCGCCTTGCCTTCCGGGCAGGTGTAATCTTCCAGCAGGTCCACGGTGCAGGGTTCGGGCAGCCAGTTGCTGTCTTCCTGGTGCGCGACGGCAAATGCAATGCCCTCTTCCGCCCGGCCCAGCCGCGCCAGTGCCGCGGCGTAGGCGGAACAGGCCCCGTTGCGGCCTGCATCCGTGCCGCCGCAAATCTTGCCGGTATCTTTTACGAAGCGGATGAATGCCGGGGCGAAAGCCGGTTCGGCAGACACATCGACCAGTTGCCCACCGCGCAGGTTGTAGACCACCGGGGGCGCCCAACTGGCGTTGTAGGAAGTGAAGGCATAGAGGAACCGGTCATCGGCGCGGATAATGTCGACTGTACCGTCGCCATTTGCATCCCGGGGGAAGCGACGGTCGGGCGCACCGTCGAGGCCGGGAAGTGGCAGCAAGGTCGGCCGGCCGTCGGCCAGTGCGACCGTCTGGAACGTGGCACAGCAGTGCATTCCGCCACTGTATCCTTCCAGGATCACCACCGGGGCATCGCCCCTGCGCAGGGCGCCGATGCCCACGGAAATGCCATGCGCATCCAGCCGGGTTTCGTCCACCGGAACGGCAAAGGGCGGCTGGCCGGGGAAGCTGACGGTGATGGTGGCAGGCGGCGGCGGGCCGATGTCCTCGTCACCTTCGGCCTCGCTCGCGGCCTCCTCGTCCTCTGCCTGCGCCTCGTCCAGCTGGTCATAGGCTTCCCGCTGCGCCGCGGTGGGCGGGGACAGCGTTACACTGACCCCTTCCGACTGCACGACCAGCGGCTTTCCGGCCCGCAGCGGATCGGTCACCTTCCAGGTCCGTGCCTGGCCACTGGTCGCGGCCAGCGCCCCGATCAGGGCCCCGATCAGCGCCGGGACCACTGCCAGCCATACCCATCCCGCCCGTGCCATTGCCGTTCCTTCTATTTGGCTGCCGTCACCAGCGCCAGGTCGATGCTGTCGCCCACCGCTTTCAGCCCGGCATCGCTGCCGTGCAGGTGATCACCCATGTGGTATCCGTCGCGCATCTGGCGCGGTTCCGCAGGATCGGCAAAGGCGGTGTCGAGCCGCACCACGCCGTCGAAAGCGCCGCCGTTGATGATCCAGTCGTTGATTGCCTGCCGCGCCGCTTCGCCTTCCTCAGACCAGTAGGACGCGCCCTTGTAGGGTCCGATCGGCGATCCGATCACGCGGATGCCGCGGGCGCGGGCCCGTTCGATCAGCTGGCGGTATCCGGCGATCATCTGCTGCGCATCGATGGCCGGCTGGTCCATCCCGGGGATCTGCGGCCCGCCAGTGCGCGTGCCGAAGCGGTTGCCGATATCGTTGACCCCTTCGAACAGGATCACGGTGCGCACGCCCGGCAGGCTCAGCACGTCTTCATCGAACCGGGCCAGCGCCGCTTCGCCCATGCCGGGGCTGAGCACGCGGTTGCCGCTGATGGCGGCATTGGCCACGGCCCATTCCAGCCCGGCGGCCTGCAACCGTTCCGCCAGCACATCGGGCCAGCGGCGGTTGGTGCCGGGGGTGGAACCAACGCCATCGGTGATCGAATCGCCAAAGGTGACGATGGTCCCCTGCGCATCGGGTGAATCGACCTCGATCGTGGTCAGGAATGCCCGGTATTGCGCAGTCGATACGGGGGTGAAATTCTGACCGATGAAATTGCCCGGCGGGGAAATCGCCAGCGTATCCACCCCGGTCAGGTGGCAGGTGCAGGGACCGGTCGCGCCCGGCAGGTACAATTCCACTTTCATCCGCGCCAGATCCGGCAGGTCTACCGCCACCGCATCGCTGACGAAGGGCGATCCGCGCGGGATCACCGCACCTTGCTGGCCGCCGAACGTCACCTTGCGGGCCGTGCCGGGCACTTCGTTGCCGGCATCGTCGATCTGCACCACCCGCACTTCGCCAATTTCCAGGGGGCCCGGACCATACCGGTTGGACAGGCGCAGGCGCAGCCGGGTGCCGCCTTCGGTCACGCGGACGATCTGGGTGATCGTGGCATTTTCGAACGATCCGGCCGCAAAAGGCCCGGTGGTGCCAAGCGGCGCGTGCGGTGATGCCGCCCAGCTGGCCACCCATTCAGCCTGCGCCGGGGCGGCCAGGGCGACGAGCGCCGTGGCGAGTGCGGCCGAGCCGGTGCGCGTGATCCTGGAAATCATCGTTAATCCTCCCGTGGGGCCGCGGCGCAATGGCAGGGTGCATCATGCGCCCCTGTTCAGGGCGTCGCACGTGACAAACCCCGTTATTGCGCCTGCGGTTGTTGGTTTTCAGGCCTGATAGACCCAGTAATTCGCGCCGAAGCGCTGTTCGAGATCGGCCAGGCATTCGCGATGGATTTCGCGCACCCGTTCCGGCGTCATGTATTCGGCCCGGTCGATTTCCTCGATCTTCAGGGTGGACTTGTCTTCGTACAGGTGTTCGCCGGTCAGCAGCGCCTGGTCGTTGTACGGCCAGATGAAGGCCTGGCGGCTGGAAACGAGGTACAAGCCGTCCTCCTTCTCTGCCTTGACGCCGATCTTGGCCAGTTCCGCCCCGGTGGACATCTGGTGGAACCACATTTCATCCGCGATGCCCCAGTCGGCCACGGCCACCTTGTCACCGCTGTTCCACAACACGATGTCACCGATCGCGGAATAGAAGTCGTACACGCCCTGTTTGCCGTGGACCTGCACCGGGTTGTCACCCCAGCATACGTGATAGACGGGATCATCGGCCATCATGTCGTCAGCGGTGATTTCCTTGAACATTGCCGCGCCTTCCAGATGCACGTGGCGGCAATAATTCAGCAGGATCGCCCGGTGCAGCGGATTGCTCGTCCGTTCCAGCAGGTCGAGCGTCGGGTTCATGCAATCGTAGACTTCGCGTTCGTAACGGCTGGCCATTTCATCCTCCCACGGGGCGCTTTTGCGCCGCCTTTGGGGGTGATCTTACGGGCCCGGGCGTCCGGCGCAATTGCCTCTTTCTCCCTCGCTGCAAATCTGCCAGCTTGGTTTCTCCCGCAACGAACAAGGCCGCATGGATGACCCGCAGATTCTGGCTTGGCGCGACCAGCGCGCTGGCCCTTGCCGCTTTCCCGATTTCCGCCGCCAGCGGTCAGGCGACCGACGCCCAGATGGCCGAGATCATCGATGAAGGGCTGAGCCACAGCGAGGCGATGATCAATGCTTCCGAACTGATGGACGGGATCGGCCCGCGGCTGACCAATTCGGAAAATTTCGACCGGGCGGTGGCCTGGGCCATGGCCAAGTTCCGGTCTTACGGCATCACGCAGGTGCGCACCGAAGGCTATGATTTCGGCCTCGGCTGGAATCTCGACAGCTGGGCCGCCCGGATGATCGAACCGCGCGGCGTGGTGATGCGGGCAATCCCGGTCGGCTGGTCACCGGCAACGCCCGGCACCCTGCGGGCCCCGGTGATCGTTGCGCCGATGAGCAAGAAGGAACATTTCGAAAAGTGGCGTGGCAAGCTGGCCGGGCGGATCGTGATGGTCAGCCTGCCGGGTGAAATCGGCACGTCGGACAAGCCGCAGTTCCGCCGGTATGAGGCGAAAGACCTGGCCGACATGGACCAGTACGACCTGCCGTCCGACGAAACGATGCCGTACAAGGATTTCGTCAAGAACGACACTTTCCCGCGGGAACTGTCCGAATTCCTGAAGGCGGAAGGCGCGGTGGCAATGGTCCGCCGGTCATACCGTGACAATGGCCTGGTCCACGGCGAAGGCTACCTGTTCCAGCCGGGCAAGACGCTGGCCCTGCCGTTCATGGAACTGGCCGCGGAAGATTACCGGCGGCTGGCGCGGCTGGAAGTGGCGGGCAAGGCCCCGGTGATCGAGCTGGAAATCGCCGCCCGCTTCAACGACCGTGATCTGACGGCGGAAAACGTGCTGGCCGACATCCCCGGCAGCGATCCGCGCGCCGGGTACGTGATGGCGGGCGCCCACTACGACAGCTGGTTCGCTGCCGATGGCGCAACCGATGATGGCGTGCCCAGCATTGTCGTGCTGGAAGCCGCGCGGATCATCCAGAGCCTGGGCGTGAAGCCGAAACGCACGATCCGCTTCGCGTTGTGGAGCGGGGAAGAACAGGCGATCATGGGCAGCACGGCCTATATCGACCAGCATCTGGCCAGCCGCCCGCTGCCCGCAGGCCTCAGCCCGCTGGAATATTTCGCCCAGTGGCCGGGCACCTACCCGATCACCAAGAAGTCCGGCTATGACGAGCTGAAGGCCTATTTCAACCTCGACAACGGGGCCGGGCGCATTCGCGGTATCTACGCCGAAAACAACGTGGGGGCCGTGCCGCTGCTGCGCAAATGGCTGGCCCCGTTTGCCAGCATGGGGGCAACAGCCGTGGTGATGGACCGCACCGGCGGCACCGATCACCAATATATGCAGACCATCGGCCTGCCGGGGTTCCAGTTCATTCAGGACCCGCTGGATTACGGCACCCGCACCCACCATTCGAGCGTGGATACGCTGGACCACGCGATCCCTGATGATGTGCGCCAGTCGGCCACGATCCTGGCGGCGATGTTGTGGCAGGCGGCCAACAGCGACGAAGTGCTGCCCCGTCCGCCCCTGCCGACAGAGCCGAGCAAGTCCAACCCGTTCAAGGTGCAAGACCCGGACAAGTAATCGTCTCCCCTCCCGCAAGCGGGAGGGGACAGGATCACAACACGTTGCCGTCCTTGTCGCGATAGATCTCGCGGCGGCCGACGTGGTTGGCGGGGCCGACGAGGCCGTCTTCCTCCATCCGTTCGATCCACTTGGCCGCGGTGTTGTAACCAACACCCATCTGGCGCTGCAGCCAGCTGCCCGATGCCTTCTGGTTTTCGAACACCACCTGGCACGCCTGGCGGTATTTGCGTTCTTCCGGGTTGTCGCTGGCTGTCAGATCGTCCTCGAACCCGAAATAGCCGCCTTCCTCGGGCTCTTCGGTGACGGAATCGACGTAAGTGGGGGAACCCTGGCCGCGCCAGTGGCTGGCCACCCGCTCCACTTCCTCGTCAGACACGAACGGGCCGTGGACGCGCTTCAGCGGGCCGCTGGACGGCTTGTACAACATGTCCCCCTTGCCCAGCAGCTGTTCCGCGCCCTGTTCGCCCAGGATGGTGCGGCTGTCGATCCGGCTGGTCACGGCAAAGCTGACGCGGGTCGGCAGGTTGGCCTTGATCACGCCGGTGATGACATCGACCGACGGGCGCTGCGTGGCCATGATCAGGTGGATACCGGCGGCGCGGCTTTTCTGGCTGAGGCGCTGGATCAACACTTCGATTTCCTTGCCCACCGTCACCATCAGGTCGGCCAGTTCGTCGACGATCAGCACGATCTGCGGCAGCACCTGATAATCGAGCTGTTCTTCCTCGAAGATCTCCTCGCCGGTATCGGGATCGAACCCGGTCTGCACCCGGCGGCCCAGTGGCGTGCCCTTGGCGGCTGCGGCTTTTACCCGTTCGTTGAAGCCGTGGATGTTGCGCGCACCGATGCTGCTCATCTGGCGATACCGGCGTTCCATTTCCTCGACCGCCCATTTCAGGGCGCGGACGGCCTTGGGCGGTTCGGTGACCACGGGGGACAGCAAGTGCGGGATGTCGTCATAAACGGACAGTTCCAGCACCTTGGGATCGATCAGGATCAGGCGGCAATCGTTCGGCGTCAGGCGATACAGCAGCGACAGCAGGATGGCGTTCAGCCCGACTGACTTACCCGACCCGGTGGTGCCCGCCACCAGCAAGTGCGGCATGGCGGCCAGGTCCACCACGATCGGTTCCCCGGCAATGTCCTTGCCCAGGATGATTGGCAGGCTGCCCTTGGCATCGGCGAAGGCTTCGCAGGCAGCCAGTTCCTTGAAACTGACCATCTGCCGGTCGGCATTGGGCAGCTCGATGCCCATCACCGTCTTGCCCGGAATGGGGGACACGCGGGCGCTGATGGCGCTCATGTTGCGGGCGATGTCTTCCGCCAGCCCGACCACGCGGCTGGCCTTGATCCCCGGGGCCGGTTCCAGTTCGTACATCGTCACCACCGGACCGCTGCGCACGGCGGTGATTTCACCCTTTACGTTGAAATCATCGAGCACGTTTTCCAGCAGCCGGGCGTTGCGTTCCAGCGCGAGCTTGTCGACCTTGGGGGCACTGTCGGGCGGCGGATTGGTCAGCAGGTCCAGGCTGGGCAGCTGATAGGTATCGAACATATCCTGCTGGCGCGCCTTGGCTGCCTGGGCGGCACGCGGCGGCTGGGTGGGGTCGGAGATTTCCGGGGCGCGGCGGCCGGGCTGCGGCTCCGCTTCCTCATCATCCGCGTCATCGCCGGCCAGATCGGGCAAGGCACGGGCGGCGCGGGCAGCGCGGCGGCTTCCGGCGCGAACCGGCAGCGCAGGGGCGCGGCGAAAAGCGGAAGGCACCGTCATCAACCGGGCCCAGTCGATCGCGAACACGCGGCCCGCCAGCGCCAGCCCGCCTGCGAGGCAGGCCAGCCCCGCGCCGAGTTTGACCC
>JBARAF010000246.1:0-2507 GCA_049791695.1 Croceibacterium sp. | reverse complement strand
CGCCGATCCTGCCGGAGCCGCCAAGCGCCGCGCCGCCGGACAGGGTCATGCTGTGGGTGACACCGCCAAGCGCCCCGTTCACGCTGAGCGTGCCGCCAGTAACCAGGGTGCTGCCAGCGAAGAAGTTTGAATTGCCAGACAGGATCGTATCGCCCGCGATATGACGGATGATGCCGCTGCCACTGATCAGGCTGGCGATGGTGAAGTCATTGCCCGTGTGATTGAGGACGAGCTCGCTCGTGACGTCGGTATCGCTTGCAATATTGAGTGTGGCGGCAGTCAGCGTGCCGGCGCCTCCGGCGGCATCGCCCCGGAAACCGCCAATGGCCAGGATCCCGTCAGCCAGGTCGATTGCACCTGCAGAAAGATTGGCATTTTTCAGCAATGTGGTTGAAGCCACTGTCGTAAAACGACCATCGCCGATGCGTAAGGCACCCGTCAGATTCAGCGTCGAATCCACGACGGAGACATGCCCCTTGCTGGTCGAAAAACCGAGCAAGATCGAACTGGCGTTGAGCGTGCTGCCGCCTGAGATGCCGATAGCGCCGGAGTCAGGACCAAGATTGGTACTGCTCGCCGAATTTACCGCCAGGGCGTTTACTACTGCGCCGTTTTCTATGAGCAACCCGGCACGCGTGGCATCACCGCTTGCAATGTTTACACTGCCGAGATCAGCGGTCGTGCCCGCACCGGTAATACGGACACCGGCGGGCTGGCGGATATCCCAACTCGTAGTGCCGGAACGACGCACGGCAGCGCCGTTCGAGATTGTTATCTGGGAATTGTCGCCAAGAACGGCGACACTGCCGGTCGCCACCCACACTGTTCCAGGGCCCGTGACAGTCAAAGTGCCGCCCCCGGACCCCGGGCCAACGTAGCCCAGCGAGGCCAGAACACTCGTGACCAGCGTTGCTCCGTTGTCGACAACAGCGGTGCCCCGCGCCTTGCTTCCTGTGGTGGTGTTTGCCCCCTGCCCCAAATACAGAACAGGTGTCGTCACCCGTGAGCCGGCGCCCGTGACCGTGAGCGTTCCGTTGGCCGTTCCCGCAAGCCTCTGGGCGGTGCCGCCATTCGTTCCCGCCCCGCCCACGGTGAGGGTGAAGACGGGCGAGAAGGTTGTTGCGCTGGTATTCGTGACAGCCAATTGCGCGCCGTTGGAAACGGTGAGTGATGCCACGCCCGTTTGGCCGACGATGAGTGTTGAGACCGTTTCCGTGCCCGACGAAAGCTGGACCGGATTATTCGCGGCCGTATCGATAATGACCTGACCGGCGGCCGTCGGCACCACGCCCCCGCTCCAGTTGCCGGCGACCTTCCAGTCGCTCCCCTCGCTCCCATCCCAGGCCTGGGCATGGGCCATCTGCGGCGTGACAGCCAGCGCGGTCGAGGCAAGCAGGGCGCGGAGGCAGAGGGGTTTGCAACGGGTCAACAACATGGCGGTGTTCACTTTCTGACTGGCCTGTCACACGACAGGAAACAGCCAGAAACATAACCGCCAGCGGGCCATAAGCCGGTGCTGCATTGAGTTGTAAGTTGTTGTAAATCGCTGCACGCAGGTTGCATGCAACAGGTTACTCCACCGCTTCGGCCCGCAAACTGTCGAGCAGCGTCATGATTTCGGCATCGCCGCCATACCGGTTGGCGATCCGCAGGCGATAGCCCGCGCTGCCCCACTTCTCGCCCCGGCTTTGCGCATCGCGCAGCACATCCAGCAATGCCGCACGATCACCGCGGGTGGCCGCGATCAGCGCCACGAAGGAATGATCCCCGGCGACCGAGCTGTCGGCGTCGCTGACGGCATTGGCATAGGCAGCTTCGGCAATCGCCGGGTCACCCTGCCTTGCCGCACTGAGCATTCTTGCCGCGTGAGCCAGCAACGTGGGTTCATTCCGCAACTGGGCAAAGGCATTGTAATGTTCCGCATGCCCCTGCCAGTCGCCTGCAGCCAACGCGGCATCGGACAGGACCGCGTGGTAGACCGCGCTGTTGCCCGCCTCCGGTTCGATTTCGCGCAACAATGATCGCGCGCGATCTTCATTGCCGGCTTCCCAGTGGGTCCAGGCGTAATCCACCCGCATCGCCAGCACACCGGGCTGCAGCGTCATCGCCCGTTCGAAATTCTTGATCGCGAGTGCCGCCTGGCCATTGTCGGACAGGATATTGCCATACCAGAAATGGCTTTGCGCATCGCCGGGCACCAGCCTGATGGCCTCGCGGAACCGCCTGCCGGATTCCGCCGGGCGGCGATGCCACCAATAGTCGACGAACCCTTGCGCACGGAGGGCGGTATGCAGGCGCGGATCGAGCCGCAAGGCCTCCTGCGCCGCCGCTTCGGCTTCCGTAAATGCCTTCCGGTCATCGACCTGGCCGAACTCCCGCGCGAGGAGCCAGCTTTCCGCCAGTGCTGCGTGTCCGGGGGCGAAGTCCGGCGCGGCGCGGACAAGGGATTGCAGGCTGCCGATCGCGCGGTTCAGCGATTGGGCATCGCGGCGCGCCCAGTCTTCGCG
>JBARAF010000245.1:0-2719 GCA_049791695.1 Croceibacterium sp. | reverse complement strand
ATGTTCCCCGGGCCTTATTGATTGATCATGCATTGATGGGGGGAAGTGTCAAAGCTTTTTGATTCTGTCAGATAGGTATGCGGTCTGCCTGTGGCGCAACAGCAAGCAACATCACAGGGCCGCGCCCCCTTTCGGGAACACGGCCCTGCCCCTGATGCAGTCAGGTTATCAGGCGGGCAATTTGGATGCGTCAGCCCAGTTGCCGTGCAGGCCCGAACGGATGCGAATGGGCAGCTTGGCCCGGCCGATCGGCCCATCGGCCATCCGCAGCGCATCCAGCACCACAAGATCGGAATAGTTGGTGATCAGGTTGTCGACCAGGGCGATGATGTAGCCATCGCCTTCCGGGCTGTCGGCGCTGCGGGGCACGAAGCACGGTTCCTGGATGATCGATTCCGATCCCGCCCACCAGAAATCCTGGCTGCCGGTGGCATGGTCCCAGTGACCGATCTTGTTCATCTTGAAGCCCGAGGCCCGGCCGCGCAGGAAATCCATCGGCATTTCCGGGTCCATCACCAGGCCCCAGCCGTGGCGATAGGGCTGGCCGACATAGCGTTCGTCAATCCGGGGGAACTCGTCGATCCAGTTGGTCAGCTTGGTGACGGAGGTGAATTCGTCGCTTTTGGATGCGAGGTCGACCGTCCAGCGGTGCAGGTACGGCAGCGCGGCGACGGGATCAAAGCTGTCGTCGTGGATGTCGGGGAAGAACGGGAAGCTGTTCCCTTCCGCCTGCGGGCAATCGAAATGGATCTTCGTGCCATCCTGGAAAGCGTTCATCACGTGGCTGGCAAAGATCGTTTTCGGCGCCTTGAACCAGCGCATGTCCTTGGCAGTGCCCCGGCGCGGCATGATGCCCAGCCACACCGGCAAGGTCTTGTCGAAGCCGAAATGCGGCTTGCCCGCCTTCAGCCGGTCCCAGTTGCCGGTGCTGGGCACGATGTGCAGCACGAAATAGTCCTCGGTCAGGCCGAAGTCGTGCATCATGCAGTAATAGGGCACTTCGAAGAAGGTTTCGAACAGCACGTTGCCCTGCGGATCGATCTCGAAATAGCTGCAATCCGTGGTGAACAGCCCCGTGGCGGCATAGCCGAAATTGCAGAAATTTCCGGTGACCGGATCAATCTTGGCATGGGCGGAAAAGGTCTGGTTTTTGATCTTGCCGCCAAAATCGGTGTAGCCTTCCGTCTCCAGCGTCAGCGGGTCCATGATCAGGCAGGGGCTGTCTTCTTTCATCGCATAGAGCTTGCCCGCGTGGACCATCACGTTGGTGTTGGCCGTGCCACGGATCATGCCCTGCACGCTGTCATCATCGGTCAACGGGTTGCGATAGGCACCGAACAGCGATTTCCCGGCCGCGCGCTCCACCTTCCACTTGTCGGTCTGGGCATAGCGTTGCTTGAAATCGACCTTGCCGTCCTTGAACCGGAACATCGACACCAGCCCGTCACCGTTGAAGAACTGGTCGTTTTCAAACTTGGGCGGGAACTGCGCATCGGGGTGGACGCGGTGGAAGGTGCCGTTCATGCCCGAGGGGATTTCGCCTTCCACCTCGACGTCCAGGATATCGCCTTCCAGACGGATCGGACGCAGCGGGCCGGTGAAACCGGGGGTGTTGGGGTAATGGGACATGATTCAGCCTCTCGCCTTTTTGATACCGGCAAGTAGCTAGCGCCCATTTCGCGGCGTTAATTGATCTTGGGCAATAAGCGCGCGGTGAACGGCGCAAATGGGCAACGTCAGCTTTCGATGATGTCGCGGATCCGGTTGGCCAGCACATCCATGTCGAACGGCTTGGTGATCAGCGCCATGCCCGGTTCCAGGAAGCCGCTGGCGAGGGTGGCGTTCTCGGCATAGCCGGTCATGAACAGCACTTTCAGGTCCGGCCGCAAAACCCGCGCTGCATCCACCACCTGCCGGCCGTTGAGGCCATTGGGCAAACCGATGTCGCTGACCACCAGATCAATCCGCCGCGGGGATTGCAGCAATTCCAGCGCTTCCTGCCCGTCGCCCGCTTCCAGCGCGGTATAGCCAAGCTCGCTCAGCACATCGACGATCAGGATGCGCACCACCGTTTCGTCTTCCACCACCAGCACCACTTCGCCGTCATCGGCTCCGGGCGCCTGCTGCTGCGCATCGTCGGTGTCCTCGCCTTCGTTTTCCCCACGGAATCGGGGCAGGAACAGGTTGATCGTGGTGCCCATGCCCGGTTCGGAACGGATTTCCGCCGCGCCTTCGGACTGCCGGGCAAAGCCGTAAATCATCGACAGGCCGAGCCCCGTCCCCTGCCCCAGCGGCTTGGTGGTGAAAAACGGTTCGAACGCCCGGTCCACCACTTCGCGGGACATGCCAGAGCCGGTATCGGTTACCGAAATGCACACGTAATCGCCAACGTTCAGGTCGCGCCTGCGGGTGGCGGCATGGGCATCGACCTGTACGTTGCAGCTGGCGATGGTCAATTGCCCGCCATCGGGCATCGCATCGCGGGCATTGATCGCCAGGTTCAGGATCGCGCTTTCCAGCTGGTTGGCATCGCACCGGGTCAGCCACAGGTCAGGGGCCAGTTCCAGCTTCAGCTGCAACCGTTCACCCAAGGTGCGGCGCAGCAGGTCTTCCATCGACAGGACCAGCGGATTGACCTGCACCGGCCGCGGATCGAGCGGCTGGCGGCGGGAGAAGGCCAGCAGCCGGTGCGTCAGCGCAGCGGCCCGTTCAGCAGAGC
>JBARAF010000244.1:0-1889 GCA_049791695.1 Croceibacterium sp. | reverse complement strand
GGTGGGGTCTGGTCAGTGGACATACAAGCTCCTTGGCCGTCAGCGCGGCCATTGTGGAGCGGAGCTTGGGTGCGAGGCACCTGACCGGGCGTCCGCGTGAGCCCGATGCGGCGGGGTTAGCAAAGAGGCAGGGCGCGCGTCGAGCCAACAAATTCTTGCGTCGGCGTATGGCGCCGGGCAGCTAATGCAGCGGTGCGGATAAAATCTGCCTGTCGGCAATCGACCCCATTGCAGACATTGGGCTGAGCACGCGAAATGCGCTAAGTACCCACTATGGTAAGCACCGATGTCTTGTTTCGGATCGCGCATGAGGCTGAAGAGGCAGGCAACTACGATTTTGCGCGAACATCGTTTGAGCGCGGCGCCCAGCTCGGAGACAGCATGTGCTTATGTCGCCTTGCGTACCTATTTGACGTTGGTCGCGGAATTGAGGTTGATAAGGCGAACGCTATGCGCCTTTACCGAAGGGCGTGGCGTATCGATCAGAATGTCGTAGCCGGTAGCAACATCGCCATTCTCTACCGTGAAGTCAAAAACTGGCGACAGACTTTTCGCTGGTGGCAGCGTGTCGCAGACTTGGGGGACGGCAGTGCGCAACTTGAGATGGCAAAGTGCTATCTGCGAGGACGAGGGGTGAAGCGTAACCCGCAGGCGGCCCTCCGATGTCTGGCGGCAGCTGAAGATTCTATATACGTTTCAGAGTATGAGCGAGAATTAGCTCAACGGATCTTGAGAAAATTCCGTCCCCGACAGGTATGACAGGCGTCCGCTCCCCACGCCTTACCGGACATCGTACGACATCTCGCCGATTCCTGAAAGCGGAACGCCTGTGAGGTCACCTGACCCGGCGTCCGCGGGAGCCTGATGCGGCGGGGGTGAACGAGGGCATTGCCCTTGAACGTCACCCCGGACTTGATCCGGGGTCCCGCTGTTCTTGCCGCACTGCTCCCGGAGCGAAGCGGGACCCCGGGGCAGGCCCGGGGTGACGGGTGGTGTGATGGTGCCGCCAACATTCGTCGAATGGTCGCAGACAGATATTTCACTGGTCCGAAAAAGCTCCCCGGCAGCTTACGACCCCATTGCGGACACAAGGCGATGCTGACAGTTAAGGCGCATGGACCCGCAAGACGCTTTCGAGGTAATTATTGAGGCGGTGGAAAGTGATCCGCGTCGATGCTTGGCTAGTCATTGCTTTGACGAGGATCACTTTGGAAACTTCCTCGTCGCTTTCACTGAGGGCGGACAAGAGCGTTCTGTAGTGAATGACCGAGGATCCGTCTTCGTCACTGGAGATCTAAACGGATTGGGCGAAACAATTGCGACCGTGCAGTCCCTTCGCGTCGCTAGCGCCTACTCTCTATTGAAGGAGCTGGGTCTCTAAGGTCGCAAATGGCTCTTTCGTCATCCCCGCGAAAGCGGGGACCCAGTTTCAGTGCCGGGCGTAAAAGAGCCGACTGGGTTCCCGCCCTTCGACGTAGCTCAGGACAGGCTTTCGCGGGAATGACGGTGTGGGGTGGAATTCCCCCCTCCTCTGAAGAGGAGGGGGAGTTGAACCTACAACTGATCCGCCGCAACATACTCGATCTGCAGGCCCAGCGTGGCCAGCTGGCTGTCGATCTGCTTGCGGTCGCCGACCACCACGATGACCATTTGCGCCGGGTCCATGAACCGGGCAGCGGCGCTGTCGATCGCGGCGGCGTTGATGCTGCGATAGATGGTTGGCAGCTGGCTCTGGTAATTGTCCGGCCGGGCGAACTGGCGGTTGGCCAGCAGAGCGCCGAGCACTTGCCCGTTGGTCTGGAACCGGTTGGGCAGGCCGCGCACGTTGCCTTCGGTCACGCGCTGCAATTCGGTGGCGTCCACCCCCTTGCCCTTGGCGAAGGCGGCCA
>JBARAF010000243.1:0-14614 GCA_049791695.1 Croceibacterium sp. | reverse complement strand
CCGATCAGCAGGTAGGACGCAAGGCCCACCCCTTCCCAGCCGAAGAACATCTGCACCAGGTTGTCCGCCGTCACTAGCATCAGCATGGCGAAGGTGAACAGCGACAGGTAGGCGAAGAAACGCGGCTGGTCCGGATCTTCATCCATGTAGCCCCAGCTGTAGAGGTGGACGAGCGCGGAAACGCTGGTGATGACCACCAGCATGATCGCGGTCAGCGTGTCCACCCGCAGCGCCCAGTCAAACGTGAGCGCGCCCGACTGGACCCACATCAGCACCGGCACCACCTGCGCGGCAGTATCGCCCTGCAGGTAGGTCAGGAAAATCGGCCAGCTGAGCGCGCAGGATGTGAACAGGCCAAGTGTGGTGATCGACTTGGCAAAGGTGTTGCCCAGCGCACGATTGCCCAGCCCGGCAATGATCGCCGCCAGCAGCGGCAGGAAAACGATGATCAGGATCGAGTTCACAGTGCTCAACCCCTCATGTGGTTGACGTCGTCAACCGCGATGGTGCCGCGGCCGCGGAAGTACAGTACCAGGATGGCGAGGCCGATGGCGGCTTCGCCAGCAGCCACGGTCAGAACGAACATCGCGAAAATCTGCCCGGTCAGGTCACCCAGAAAGGCGCTGAAGGCGACGAGGTTGATGTTCACCGCCAGCAGGATCAGTTCGATCGCCATCAGGATGATGATCACGTTCTTGCGGTTGAGGAAGATGCCGAGCACGCCGAGCACGAACAGGATCGAGCTGACGACGACATAGTGTTCGATCCCGATCACAGTTGCACCCCCTGCCCGACTTCGGGCTTCACGTTCACGGTCGCATCCTGCGGACGGCGGGCGACCTGCTTGGCGATGTTCTGCTGCCCGCGGTTGTCCTTGCGTTCCCGATGGGTCAGCACGATTGCGCCGATCATCGCCACCAGCAGGATGATGCCGGCGCTTTCGAACAGGAACAGGTACTTGCTGTACAGCAGCGCCCCGATGCTTTCGATGTTGCTGCGGCCCAGCAGCGGCGCGGCGTCACCGGCCGGCACGCCCAGTTCGATCGCCCCGGCGCGATAGGCGCCGATGCCCAGCACCAGTTCCGCCAGCAGTACCAGCGCGATCAGGATGCCAAGCGGCATGTTCTTCATGAACCCGGCGCGCAGTTCGGCAAAGTCGATGTCCAGCATCATGACCACGAACAGGAACAGCACCGCCACCGCGCCGACATAAACGATGACCAGCAGCATCGCGATGAATTCCGCCCCGACGATGACCATCAGCCCCGCCGCGTTGAAGAAGGCGAGGATCAGCCACAGCACGGAATGCACCGGGTTGCGGGCGAGGATCGTCAACGCGCCGCTGGCAATGACCAGCGGGGCGAAGAGATAGAAGGCGAGGAGTTGGATCATGATGCCCCGTTCGGTCCCTGGCGCGCCTAGCGATACGGCGCATCGGCTTCAAGGTTCGCGGCAATCGCCCGCTCCCACTTGTCACCGTTCGCCAGCAGCTTGGCCTTGTCGTACAGCAGTTCTTCGCGCGTTTCGGTCGCGTATTCGAAGTTCGGCCCTTCCACCACGGCGTCGACCGGGCAGGCTTCCTGGCAGAAACCGCAGAAGATGCACTTGGTCATATCGATGTCGTACCGGGTGGTACGGCGGCTGCCGTCTTCACGCGGTTCGGCCTCGATAGTGATCGCCTGGGCCGGGCACACCGCTTCGCACAGCTTGCAGGCGATGCAGCGTTCTTCCCCGTTCGGATAGCGACGCAGCGCATGCTCACCACGGAAACGCGGGCTCAGCGGGTTCTTTTCGAACGGGTAGTTGATCGTCGCCTTCGGCTTGAAGAAGTACTTCAGCGTCAGCGCGTGGGCCTTCAGGAATTCCCACAGGGTGAAGCTCTTGATGAGCTGAGCGACACTCATGCGCCGTACCTCGTAAACATCAGCCAACCGCTGACCAGCACCACGAACAGCAGCGACACGGGCAGGAACACCTTCCAGCCCAGCCGCATCAGCTGGTCATAACGATACCGGGGCACGGTCGCCTTCACCCAGGAGAAAACGAAGAAGAAGAAGAAGATCTTGGCGAACAGCCACAGCCAGCCGGGGATCCAGTAGAGCGGAGCCCATTCGACCGGCGGCAGGTAGCCACCGAAGAACAGCACCGCGTTCAGCGCGCACATCAGCAGCACGTTGGCATATTCACCGAGCCAGTAGAGCGCGAAGCTCATGCTGGAATATTCGGTCTGGTACCCGGCCACCAGTTCGCTTTCCGCTTCGGTCAGGTCGAACGGGGCGCGCTGGGTTTCCGCCATGCCGGAGATGAGGAACATCACCCACATCGGGAACAGCAGCGGGTTGAAGAAGAAACCGTTGATCACGCCGAAGCCGTGGCCGCGCTGCGCCTCCACAATGCCGCCCATGCTGAAGGTGCCGGCCCACAGGACCACGCAGATCAGGATGAAGCCGATCGACACTTCGTAGGAGATCATCTGTGCCGAAGCGCGGATCGCCGAGAAGAACGGGTACTTCGAATTGGACGACCAGCCCGCGATGACCGTGCCGTAAACGCCGAGCGAGGAGATCGCGAGGACATAGAGCAGGCCGAGGTTGATGTCCGCCAGCACCGTGCCGGAATTGAACGGGATCACCGCCCAGGCCATCAGTGCGACGGTGAACGTCAGGATCGGCGCGATCAGGAACAGGGCCTTGTTCGACGCGCTGGGGATGATGGTTTCCTGCAGGAACACCTTCAGGCCGTCGGCAAAGCTTTGCAGCAGGACGAACGGGCCGACCACGTTGGGGCCCTTGCGCAGCGCCATGGCGGCCCAGACCTTGCGGTCGACATAGATGATCATTGCCACGCTGAGCATCAGCGGCAGCGCGATCAGCAGGATGCCGCAGATCGTGGCAACGAACCACGCCCATTCATAGGTCATGCCCAGCTGGGTCTGGAAGAAAGCGGTCATTCCGCAGCCTCCGCCAGCTCTTCGCCATGCAGCAGTTCGGCGCTACATTGCTGCATCACCGCAGAGGCGCGGGCGATCGCGTTGGTCATGTAGAAGTCCTTGATCGGATAGGCGATCGTGCCTTCAGCCTTGCCCTTCGCAGCCGTGGGCAACGCGCCGTAGGCAGCGAGGCCTTCCACGCCCAGTGCCGGCACTTCCGCGATAATCGCATCGCGCAGAGCTTCGAAGCTGTCGAAGCCGACCGACACACCCAGCGCATCGGCCAATGCGCGCAGGATCGTCCAGTCTTCCCGCGCATCGCCGGGGGCGAACACGGCCTTGTCCGACCACTGCACCCGGCCTTCGCTGTTGACGAAAGTCCCGGCCTTTTCGGTATAGGCCGCCGCCGGCAGGACGATGTCCGCCGCATGGGCACCCTTGCTGCCGTGATGGCCGATATAGACCTTCAGGCTACCGTCGAACTGGCCGAAATCGACCTCGTCCGCGCCTAGTGCCAGCAGCACCTTGGGCTTGGCCGCGACCACATCGGCAATGCCGCCACCTTGCGCATAGCCGAGCATCAGCCCGCCCATGCGCGATGCCGCCATGTGCAGCACGTTGAAGCCGTTCCAGCCGTCCTTGACGAGGCCGAGCGGCCCGACCAGCGCCAGCGCAGGTTCCAGCGCACCCTTGGCCAGGCCGGCCCCGCCGACGATCACCGCCGGACGTTCCGCGCCCTTGAGCGCGTCGGTCACATGGGCCGGCAGGTTGTTCAGGATCGCGGCATCGTCACCGAGGAATTCCGCCGGATAGGTTGGTTCCCACACCGGGCCGATGATGAACACCTTGGCCCCGCGCTTGGCCGCCTTGCGGATGCGCACGTTCACCAACGGCGCTTCCCAGCGCACGTGGCTGCCGACGATCAGGATCGCATCGGCGGTCTCGATCCCGGCGAAAGTGCTGTTGAAGTTTACCGCAGCGAGGTTGTCCGCCGCATAGCGCATCCCGGTCTGGCGACCTTCGAGCATGGTCGAACCCAGCGCGCCGACCAGTTTCTTGCCCGCGAACATCGTTTCGCAATCGAGCAGGTCGCCGGCAATGGCGGCAATGCTGTTGCCCGGCTTCGCGGCAGCGATCATGCCAAAGGCTTCCTGCCAGTCAGACGCAACCAGCTTGCCCTGCTTGCGGACATAGACCTTGTCGAGCCGCTGGCGGGTCAGCCCGTCAACCTGGAAGCGCGCCTTGTCGCTGATCCATTCCTCGTTCACGTCATCGTTCACGCGCGGCAGCACGCGCAGCACTTCGCGCCCGCGGCTGTCGATGCGGATGTTGGAGCCGACCGCGTCGGACACGTCGATGCCCAGCGTCTTCTTCAGTTCCCACGGCCGCGCTTCGTAAGCGTAAGGGCGGCTGGTCAGCGCGCCGACCGGGCACAGGTCGATCACGTTGGCGGACAATTCATGTTCTGCCGCGCGTTCGAGATAAGTGGTGATCTGCATATCCTCGCCGCGGTACAGCGCGCCGATTTCGTCCACGCCGGCGATCTCTTCGGAGAAACGCACGCAGCGGGTGCAGTGGATGCAGCGGGTCATGATCGTCTTGATCAGAGGGCCCATGTTCTTTTCGGTCACGGCACGCTTGTGCTCGTGATAGCGGGATGCGCCCCGGCCATAGGCCACGGACTGGTCCTGCAGGTCGCATTCCCCGCCCTGGTCACAGATCGGGCAATCGAGCGGGTGGTTGATGAGCAGGAACTCCATCACCCCTTCGCGCGCGGTCTTGACCATCTGGCTGTCGGTGCGGATTTCCTGGCCTTCGGTGGCCGGCAGGGCGCAGCTGGCCTGCGGCTTGGGCGGCCCTGGCTTCACTTCGACCAGGCACATCCGGCAATTGCCAGCGATGGACAGGCGTTCATGATAGCAGAACCGGGGGATTTCCTTGCCGGCAAGCTCGCACGCCTGCAGCACGGTGGCGCCGTTCGGAACCTCGATCTCTACGCCGTCGACTTTGACCTTGGGCATTCCAACCTCAATCTGCGACCGTCGTGCCGCTGGCTTCCGTTCACCGGGGCTAGGCCACCGGGCGCAGGTGTCAAACCGGGCATCAAGCGGGCCGGACGCGCGCTAGCCACGAATCCGGTGAGGCCACCTAGGCAAGCCGGGACCTTTTTGAAAGCCGCTAATGACGATTTCCTCCGGCTTATTATGCGCCAGAGGCGCGCGTGACGGCCGATCAGGGGCCGCCCTATCGCTGAGCAGCCATCACAACGGCAAATTATCGTGCTTCTTCCACGGGTTTTCCAGGCGCTTGCCGCGCAGCTTGCGCAGGCCCAGGGCGATCCGTCGCCGGGTGGAATGGGGCATGATCACCTCGTCGATATAGCCACGGCTGGCAGCGACAAAGGGATTGGCGAAGCGGGCTTCGTATTCCCGGGTCTTTTCAGCCTGTTCTTCGGGCGAAAGGCCGCGAAAAATGATCTCCACGGCTCCCTTCGCGCCCATCACGGCGATTTCCGCCGTCGGCCAGGCATAGTTGAGATCGCCGCGCAGGTGCTTTGACGCCATCACGTCGTATGCCCCGCCATAGGCCTTGCGGGTGATGACGGTAATCTTGGGCACGGTCGCTTCGGCATAGGCGAACAGCAATTTTGCCCCGTGCTTGATGATCCCGCCATGTTCCTGCGCGGTGCCGGGCAGGAAGCCGGGCACGTCGACGAAAGTCAGGATCGGAATCGAAAACGCATCGCAAAACCGCACGAACCGCGCGGCTTTCTTGCTGGCGTTGATGTCCAGCACGCCCGCCAGCACCATCGGCTGGTTGGCGACCACACCCACGGTGCGCCCTTCCACCCGGCCGAAACCGCACAGGATATTGCCGCCGTGGCTCGGCTGGATCTCGAAGAACTCCCCTTCATCCAGCACTTTGCGCAGCAGTTCGTGCATATCGTACGGCTGGTTGGCATTGGCCGGGATCAGCGTGTCGAGGCTGTCCTCCAGCCGGTCCCACGGGTCGCGCGTCGGCCGTTCGGGCACGCCGCTGCGGTTGTCGGCGGGCAGCAGCGATATGAATTCGCGTGCCGCCAGCAACGCTTCGATATCGTTTTCTAGCGCCAGGTCGGCCACCCCGGTGCGGGTGGTATGGGTCACTGCCCCGCCCAGTTCTTCCTGTGTCACGACTTCGTTGGTGACGGTTTTCACCACGTCCGGCCCGGTGACAAACATGTAGCTGGAATCCTTCACCATGAAGATGAAGTCCGTCATCGCCGGGGAATAGACCGCCCCGCCCGCGCATGGCCCCATGATCAGGCTCAACTGCGGGATCACGCCGCTGGCCAGCACATTGCGCTGGAACACCTCGGCATAGCCCGCAAGGCTGGCGACCCCTTCCTGGATGCGCGCGCCGCCGCTGTCATTCAGGCCGATGATCGGTGCGCCGACCTTCATCGCCATGTCCATCACCTTGCAGATCTTCTGCGCGTGGCGTTCCGACAGGCTGCCGCCAAAAACAGTGAAGTCCTGCGAAAAAACGAACACCAGCCGCCCGTCGATGGTGCCGCTGCCAGTCACCACCCCGTCACCGGGAATGCGCTGCGCCTCCATCCCGAAATCGGTGCAATTGTGCTCGACGTACATGTCCAGCTCTTCGAAACTGCCTTCATCCAGCAGCACATCGAGCCGTTCGCGCGCGGTCAGCTTGCCCTTGGCGTGCTGTGCCGCAATGCGCGCTTCACCCCCGCCCACCCTTGCGGCGGCGCGGCGGCGTTCGAGTTCCGGTATGTTGGCGGACATTCGCTCTCCCTTGCTGTGCCGCAGGGCTAGAACGGCGCTTGCCTGCCTGCAAGCTCAGCGCATCAGCACCAGTTCTTCGGCCATGCTGGGGTGCAGGGCCACGGTGTCGTCAAAGTCCTGCTTGGTCAGCCCGGCCTTGATCGCAATGGCGGCGCCCTGGATGATTTCCGGGCTGTCCGGGCCGACCAGGTGCAGACCCAGTACCCGGCCCGAATCCTCGTCCACGATCATGCGATACAGTCCGCGTTCCGCGCGGTCGGAGAAGATGTTCTTCATCGGCCGGAAATCGCTGGAATAGACCTTCACATGCGGGAACTGCGCGCGCGCCTGTTCCTCCGTCATGCCCACTGCCGCCAGCGGCGGCTGGCTGAACACGCCGCTGGGGATGTGGTCATATTCCACGGTGCGCGGGTTATTGCCGAACACGGAATCGGCAAAGGCATGGCCTTCGCGGATTGCCACCGGGGTCAGTTGCACCCGGTCGGTCACGTCGCCCACTGCATAGATGCTGGGGCAACTGGTGCGGTTGTATTCGTCCACCCGGATCTCGCCCTTCACGCCCAGGTCGACCCCGGCATTTTCGAGGCCCAGCCCGGCAGTATTCGGCTTGCGCCCGGTGGCCACCAGCACTTGGTCCGCGACCAGCTTTTCGCTGCCGATGTCCACCAGCAGCGATCCGTCCGCCTGCTTTTCCACCGAAACCAGGTGCGCATTCATCGCAAAGCGGATGCCGCGGGCCTCGACGATCTGTTGCAGCCGCTCCACCGTGGGCCGGTCATACCCGCGCAGGATCACGTCGCTACGGTTGACCACGGTCACTTCGCTGCCGAGCGCATTGAACACCCCGGCAAATTCCAGCGCGATGTAGCCGCCGCCGACCACCACCAGCCGTTTGGGCTGCTGCGCCAAGTGGAACACTTCGTTAGAACTGATGCACAGCTCTGCCCCTGCGCATTCCGGCATCATCGGCCAGCCGCCCACGGCGACGAGGATGAACTTCGCCGTCACTTCCCGCCCGCTGGCAAGGCGCACGGTGTTGGGCCCGGCCACGGTGGCGCGTTCCATGAACCGGTCGACCTTGTTGCTTTCCAGCGTCTTGCCATAGAGGCCTTCGAGCCGGTCGACGTCCTTGTTCACGAAATCGCGCAAGCGGCCCCAGTCGAAGCTGCGTTCCCCGATGGTCCAGCCAAATGTTTCTGCGTGGTCCAGTTCCTCGGCAAACATCGAACCGTAAACCAGCATCTTCTTGGGCACGCAGCCGCGGATCACACATGTGCCGCCGATGCGGTATTCCTCCGCCACGGCCACGCGCGCGCCGTGCCCAGACGCGATGCGGCTGGCGCGGACGCCGCCGGAACCGGCGCCGATGATGAACAGGTCGTAGTCGAATTCGGCCATGGAAATGCTCCCGTCTTGCCAGCGCATATGGCGGGCCAAGGGGCACTTGCCAATGGGCTGGCAGACGCGCACAAGCCGCCGCCATATGGTTGCAACGTCAACATTTTCACCGCTGCGCAATCGCGTGTTCCTGCTGATCCTGACCGGCAGCCTGCTGTCCAACTTCGGCAATGCAATCGAATCGGTCGGCGCCGCCTGGATGCTGACCGTGCGGGGCGAACCGGCGGACGTGATCGCGCTGGTGCAGACCGCGACCAATTTGCCGATCATGCTGCTGGCCCTGCCCGCCGGGGCCTGGGCCGATATGTTCGACAAGCGCCGGATCATGCTGCTGGCCCAGGGGCTGATGTTCGCGATCTCCGTGCTGCTGGTGCTGCTGGCGATGGGGGCCGGGGTGCCGAGCTGGTCGGTAATTGCCCTGACCGCGCTGCTGACCGCCGGGGTCGCCTGCTTCAATCCGGCAATGGCGGCATCCATCAGCGGGATCGTGCCGCGCGCTGAACTCGCGGCTGCGGTGACGCTGAATATCCTCGCTTTCAACGTGGCGCGCAGCCTGGGCCCGGCACTGGGCGGCGGGATCTTGGCGCTGGGCGGGTCACAGGCCGCCTTTGCCGCCAATGCGCTGAGTTACCTGATGGTGATTGTGGTGCTGTGGCGGTGGCAGCCTGTCGCGACGGCACCAAAGGAACGGCAAAAACTGCTGCCGGTGATTGCGCAAGGGTTCCGCTTTGCCGTCACCTCCCGCGAAGTGCGCACGATCATGCTGCGCGCCTTCACCTTTACCAGCACCGGCGCGGCGGCCTGGGCACTGATGCCGCTGGTGGCGCAGGACCTGCTGGGCGCGCAGTCGGAAGTCTATGGGCTATTGCTGGGCGCGCTGGGTGCAGGAGCAGTGATCGGGGCGCTGACCAGCACCTGGTTCCGCGCCCTCGCCTCCGCCGAGACAATCATCCGCACGGCCGGAATCACTTACGGCCTCGCCTGCGTACTGGTGTCTTTCAATCCCGGCCTGCCCGCGATGCTGGCACTGCTGGTGCTGGCCGGGGCCGGCTGGGTCCAGGCGCTGTCCGGCTTTTCCGTCGCTGGCCAGTTGTGGAGCCCGCGCGAGATTGTCGGGCGGATGGTGGCCATGGTCAGCAGCCTGACTTTTGGCGGCATCGCTGTGGGCAGCTGGCTGTGGGGCCACTTTGCCGAAAGCCACGGTGTGGCCACGGCCCTGCTCGCCAGCGGTGCGGGCATGGTTGTGCTGCCGCTGATCGGCCTATTGCTGCCAATGCCCCGGCACGAAGGCTTGCGCGACGGCTGAGCCTGCGCCAGCCTGCGGCAAAACAGAGCGGGAGATTGGAATGCAGCAGCCGTCAGCAGAAGACCAGTTGGGGATCATCGGGCTTTACGCCCGCTACAGCTGGGCGCTCGATACCGGGGATACTGACGGGTACGTGGCGCTCTACACGCCCGATTGTGCGGTGACCGAGGAAACAGCGCAAGGCACGCTGGAAGTGGTCCACGGCCACGCCGAAGTGCGGCGGCTGGTGTTGAAATTCCACGACCGGGCGGATTTCCCCGGCCACCAGCACCAGATGGCGCAATTTCTGTTCGAACCTGATCCCAAGGGGCGGCCCGACCACTGGCAGGTGCGCAGTTATGCCTGGGCGACGATCAACCATCCGCCGGAAAAGCCCCACCTGCACTGGTGCGGCCATGTGCGCGACGTGGTGGCGAAAGTGGATGGCCAATGGCTGATCGCCGAAAAGGACATCATGGGCTGGGCCGGAGCCGTGCTGGAACGGTTCGCGAAATAGGCAAAGAAAATCCGCCAGCCGCGTAGTGCGACTGGCGGATCGGAATTCCTTAAATCTCAGACCTGCGCGGTGCGCGGACCGCCGCCGCCACCGCCACGGCCACGGCCGCCGCGACGGTTGCCACCGCCCTGGCCGCCACCACCATTGCCACCGCCGCCACCCGGACGACCGCCACGGCCACCGCCGCCGGCACTGGCAACCCGGCGATCACCGCCGCCGCCAACACGTTCCACGCGGACTTCGCCGCGGGCGTCCTTCTGGGCTTCGGTGCGCGGGTCACGGCGCGGGGGCTGGCCCCGACCGGTGTTGCGCGGCTGCTGGCGCGGGCCACGCACGGGTTCGTGATACTTGGCCACAACTTCCACTTCGGCGCGGAGGTTTTCCGGCAGCGGCACCTGGTCCAGGCTGACCTTGGTCAGCTTCTGGATGTCCCGCAGGTAATCGCGTTCGTCCTGCGCGCAGAAGCTGATTGCCACGCCTTCACGCCCGGCACGCGCGGTGCGGCCGATGCGGTGGACGTACTGTTCAGCCACATTGGGCAGTTCGAAATTGATCACGTGGCTGACGCCGGAAACGTCGATCCCGCGGGCGGCGATGTCGGTTGCCACCAGCACCTTGCAGGTCCCGGCCTTGAATTCTTCAAGGGCACGTTCACGCTGCGGCTGGCTCTTGTTGCCGTGGATCGCGTTGGACCGGAAACCGGCCTGCTCCAGCTTCTTCACCACGCGGTCGGCACCGTGCTTCGTGCGGGTGAACACCAGCACGCGGTCCATTTCGCCGGCCTTAAAGCCATCGCGCAGCACGACAGACAGCAGCGCCTGCTTTTCGGACTGGCCGACGAAGCAGACATACTGTTCGACGCGTTCAGCAGTGGTCGAAGCCGGGGCAACGGACACCTGCGCCGGATCGGTGAGGTACTGGCCAGCCAGGTCCTTGATCGCCTTCGGCATGGTGGCGCTGAAGAACAGCGTCTGACGGACCTTGGGGATCATGCGCACGATCGCCTTCAGCGCGTGGATGAAGCCGAGGTCCATCATCTGGTCCGCTTCGTCGAGCACCAGGATTTCGACCTGCGAAAGATCCAGCGCCTTCTGTTCGCACAGGTCGACCAGGCGGCCCGGGGTGGCGATCAGGATGTCGACGCCGCGCGCCACGTCCTGGCGGTTACGGTTGACCGAGGTGCCGCCGAACACGGTGACAACCTTGAGGTGGGAAAAGTGACCGTATTCACGGGCGCTTTCGGCAATCTGGCCAGCCAGTTCGCGCGTCGGCGCCAGCACCAGCATACGGCAGGTGCGCGGCTTGGGCCGCTTGTCGGCCGCCACCAGGCGGTCGATTGACGGGAGGATGAAGGCGGCAGTCTTGCCGGTGCCGGTCTGGGCAATGCCCAGCAGATCGCGGCCGGCCAGCACATAAGGGATGGCTTGTTCCTGGATCGGCGTGGGCGTTTCATAGCCCTTCAGCTCCAGCGACTGGAGAACGGGCTGCGACAGCCCGAGGTGTTCGAATGACATGTAAGGTATGCTCGCAAAATATGCGGCAGCGCGTGCCAGAACGGACGCACTGCGGCGGGTTCTGAACGACCCGCGTGAAAGGGAAGCCCTAAGGTAGAACCGAGATCGCGGCCGGGGCGGGTTACCGCCAGTTCACGCTGCCATGCGTCTCGATGGGCGGCATATGGGATCAAAGCAGGAGAAAGTCAACCATTTGCTGCGGATGCGAAATGGATCAGCCCAGCCCGGCCGCTGCCAGCAGCGCGGTGGTGCTGGCGTCAAAGCTGACTTCCCCCAGTTCGATCGCGTTGGCCACTTCCTTGCCCAGTTCCACCCCGAACTGGTCGAACGGGTTGATGCCCATCAGCACGGCATTGGCAAAAGTGCGGTGTTCATGGAACGCGATCAGCGCGCCCAGCGTGCCAGCGTCCAGATCGTCCGCCAGCATCGTGGCGCTGGGGCGGTTGCCGGGATAGGCGCGCGCGGGATCGGCATCGTCCCTGCCCGCCATCAGGGCCGCCCCTTGGGCAAAGCAGTTCATCAGCAGGATGCGATGGTGCGCCGGGTCCAGATCATCGCCCGGCGCAATGCTGGCGATGAAATCCACCGGCACCAGGTGCGTGCCCTGGTGCAGCAACTGGAACACCGCGTGCTGCGCATCGGTGCCCACCCCGCCCCAGGTGATCGGCGCCGTCGGGCCAGCCACCGGTTGGCCATCCGCCGTCACGCTCTTGCCATTGGATTCCATTTCCAGCTGCTGGAGATAGGACGGGAACAGCCCCAGCCGTTCGTCATAGGCGAACACCGCCCGCGTTTCCGCGCCCATCAGGCGGCTGTACAGGAGGTCGGCAAAGGCCGCCCGCAGCGGCAAGTTGGCACGGCCATCGGTATCGCGGAAATGGCGGTCCATCGTCGCAGCGCCTTCCAGCAGGTCAGCGAAATCTTCCCAGCCCACCGCCATCGCAATGGGGAAGCCGATGGAAGACCACAGCGAATACCGCCCGCCGACGCTTTCGGCGAAAGGCAGTACGCGGGTTTCGTCCACGCCCCATTCCACTGCCTTTTCCGGATAGGCCGTCAGCGCGATGACCCGGCCATAAGGATCGTCCACCCCGTTATCGCCCAGCCATTGCAGCACGCTGGTGGCGTTGGTCATGGTTTCGATGGTGGTAAAGGTCTTGGAAGCGACCGCCACCAACGTGGTATGCGGATCGCAGACGTCAAAGGCGGCTTCCAGCGCCACGCCATCGATGTTGGAGACCACGTGGACATCCACCTTGGGCAGGATCCGCGCCAATGCATCGACCGCCAGCGCCGGGCCGAGCGCCGATCCGCCAATGCCGACATGGATCAGGTGCTTGACCTCGCCCAGCGCGCCTTCGTGGATCGCTTCCACCAGCAGCTTCATCCGCGCCAGCAGGGCGGAGGCTTCTTCGACACTGGTTTCACGGCCAACCCCGCGCAAGGCACTATGTTCGGCGGGGCGGCCTTCGGTCACGTTGACCACCTCGCCCGCGAACAGCCGGCGGCGCTGTTCGACAAAGCCGGTGGCGTCGGCCAGCGCCTCGAACCCGGCCAGCAGGTCATCAGTCAGGTGGGTCTTGGACCAGTCGAACAGCACGCCGCCCGTGGGCAGGTCCAGCCGGGCCGACAACTTGCCGAGACGGCCTGCATCGGCGGCGAACAGGTCTTTCAGCGGCGGGGTCGGCAAGCTGGCCAGGCTGTTCCAGGCGCTGGTGACCGCATCGCTCATTGTCGACATTCCTTTTGAACATTCAGCCATCGGCGTAAGGCCTTGCGGGATGATCGCAAACAGCTTTTCCGCCCAAACGCGCCATTTTCGGGGCTGCCAGCGGGGTGGCACACAATTGCTGCATAACCGCATACGCCCTGTCCACCCCCTTCCCCGCAGTCGCTTACGCTGGTCGATCCCGGTGGGCACTTGGCGAAGTTCCCTTGACCTTGGCCCACGCGCCGAACACATCCGCTGGCCATGACTGATATTGCACCCGAAGCCGCGCCCGCACAGCCCGCCGCCACCCTTGCTGCTGCGCCGCCAGCGCCCCCTGCCAAAGCGAAGGAGGAAGGCAGTTTCCTGTGGTTCCTGGTGAAGCTGGCGGTGGTGGTGCTGATCTTCCGCACCTTCGTGTTTTCCAGCTTCTCAATCCCCAGCGAATCGATGCTGCCCCGGCTGATGGTCGGCGATTACCTGTTCGCCGCGAAGTGGCCTTACGGCTTTTCCCGCGCTTCCGTGCCGTTTGACTTGCCGCTGATCCCCGGCGACAGCTTGCGCAGCCTGCCCAAGCAAGGCGACGTGGTGATCTTCAAGCATCCGGTGGACCGCACCGATTACGTCAAGCGGGTGATTGGCCTGCCGGGCGACACGGTGCAGATGGTCAATGGCGTGCTGCATCTGAACGGGGCGCCGGTGAAGAAGGAAAAGGTGGCCGATTTCGTCCAGCCGATCCAGCCGAACCGCGGCTGTTTCAGCGTGCAGTTCACCGTCAGCCAGGCCGATGGCAGTTTCGCCTGCCGGTACCCGCGCTTCCGTGAAACCTTGCCCAATGGCGTGGTCTATTACACCCTCGACATGGGCCTGAACCCGCAGGACACCACCCAGCCGGTGATCGTGCCGGAAGGCCGCCTGTTCCTGATGGGCGACAACCGCGACAACTCGCTCGACAGCCGCTTCCCCGCCGAAGCCGGCCGGGGCGTGGGGCTGGTTCCGGTAGAGAACCTGGTGGGCCGCGCGGGGATGATGTTCTTTTCCACCGATGGAACCTCCAGCTGGATCAACCCGGTAAGCTGGTTCACCGCGGCCCGGTGGGAACGGATCGGGAAATCCATCTGATGCAGGCCACTACCCGTACCTGGCTGCGCGGTCTTGGCTTTGCCGTGCAGGACGAAAGCCTGTGGATGCAGGCCCTGACCCACGGCAGCACCGGGGAAAAGCGCGATTACCAGCGGCTGGAGTTCCTTGGGGACCGGGTGCTGGGGCTCACCATTGCTGACTGGCTGTACCACATCGGCGCGGACAGCGAAGGCAAGCTGGCACAACGGCTCAACGCGCTGGTCGCCCGCGGAACCTGCGCCAGGATCGCCCGCGAGATCGGCACGGCGCAGCACTTGCGGCTGGGCAAGCAGGCGCGCGACGATGGCGCGGCAGACAGCGACAACGTGCTGGGCGACGTGATGGAGGCGCTG
>JBARAF010000242.1:0-9973 GCA_049791695.1 Croceibacterium sp. | reverse complement strand
GTGGTCCCCCTCCCCATTCCGGGGAGGATATACCTCACATATTCGGGTAATTCGGCCCGCCGCCGCCTTCCGGCGTGACCCATTCGATATTCTGGGTCGGGTCCTTGATGTCGCAGGTCTTGCAGTGGACGCAGTTCTGCGCGTTGATCTGCAGGCGCGGTGTGCCTTCTTCCACCCCGACGAATTCATAGACCCCGGCCGGGCAATAGCGCGCCTCCGGCCCGGCATAGCGCGCCAGGTTGACCGCCACCGGCACCGCCGGATCGATCAGGCGCAAATGGCACGGCTGGTCTTCTTCGTGGTTGGTGTTAGACAGGAACACGCTGGTCAGGCGGTCGAAGCTGATGACGCCATCGGGCTTGGGGTAATCGATCGGGCGGAACAGGTCGGCCCGGCCGGTCTCACTGGCATCGGTGTGGTGCTTCATGCTGATCGGCAGGCCAATCTTCAGCGTGCGCATCCACATATCGGCCCCGGCCATCACGGTCCCAATCGCGCCGCCAAACTTCGCCACGGCCGGCTGGGCGTTCCGCACCAGCTTCAGTTCATCCGCGATCCAGCTTGAACGTACCGCTTCATCATATTGCGAAAGCTCGGTTTTCTCCGCCCCTCCGGCAATTGCCGCGGCAATCGCTTCAGCCGCCAGCATCCCGCTTTTCATTGCGGTATGGCTGCCCTTGATCCGTGGTACGTTGACGAAGCCCGCCGCGCATCCGGCCAGCACGCCGCCGGGGAAAGCCAGTTTCGGCACCGACTGCCAGCCCCCTTCGTTGATCGCCCGCGCACCGTAAGACACGCGCCGACCGCCTTCCAGGATCGCACGGATCGCCGGGTGCTGCTTCCAGCGCTGGAATTCTTCGAACGGGCTGACGTAGGGATTGGCGTAATCGAGCGCCGTCACGAAGCCGAGCGCAACCTGCCCGTTGGCCTGATGGTACAGGAACCCGCCGCCCCAGCTGTCGCTTTCCGACAGCGGCCAGCCTTGCGTGTGGATCACCCGGCCGGGTTCATGCTTTTCAGCAGGAATGTCCCACAATTCCTTGATTCCAAGGCCATAAACCTGCGGCTGACAATCAGCCTCCAGCGCAAAGCGCTGTTTCATCCGCTTGGTCAGGTGCCCGCGCGCGCCTTCGGCAAACACGGTGTACTTCGCGTGGAGTTCCATGCCCGGCTGGTAATCGCCCTTGTGCGATCCATCGGCGGCTATGCCCATGTCCTGCGTCGCCAGCCCCATCACTGCACCGGCATCGTCAAACAGCACCTCGGCGGCAGGAAAGCCGGGGAATACCTGCACGCCCAGCGCCTCGGCCTTCTCCGCCAGCCAGCGGGTCAGATTGCCGAGCGATCCGGTGTAACAGCCGTTGTTGCTCATCAGCGGGGGCATCAACGCATGGGGCAGGCTGGTCTTGCCGGATTTGCTCAGGACCCAGTGCCAGTTGTCGGTCACCGGCACTTTGGCCAGTTCCGCCTCGTCACGCCAATCGGGCAGCAATTCGTCCAGCGCACGCGGATCGACCACCGCGCCTGACAGGATATGCGCGCCGATTTCGCTGCCCTTTTCCAGCACGACGACGTCCAGCGCCTCGTTCAGCTGCTTCAGGCGGATGGCCGTGGCCAGCCCGGCCACGCCGCCGCCCGCAATCACCACATCGCAAGGCATCGATTCCCGGTCGCTCACCAACCATTCCTTTTCCGGCGAAAGATCATGCTCGCGGCTTGATCGCTGCGCGGCCACGGGTCAAGAGACTGGCCTGATGGACAGCGCTGCTCCTACTGCTTCCGGCTCCAATTCCGGCCCCACCCTGGCGGAAAGCATCGCCGCCGCACAACAGTGGTGGCGCGATGCGGGCGTGGACCTGCTGTTCGAAGACGAACCCCATGGCTGGCTGCAGGATCCCGCCGCAGCGGAAGCGCCCAAGCCGCTGGTCGTCCCATTCGCAACCGAGGCCGTGGCGGAACCGGAACAACCAGCCTTGCGCCTCGGCGGGGATCGCGCCGCCTGGCCGGCCGACCTGCCTGCGCTGCGCACATGGTGGGTGGAAGAACCGACCCTGAATGTCGGCGGTCTCAATCCGCCGATCTCGCCGCGCGGGGATGCGGGTGCGGCGCTGATGGTATTGGTGCCGATGCCGGAAGGGGAGGATGCAACCGAACTGCTGTCCGCCCGCGAAGGTCGCCTGCTCGCCAATTTCGCGCTCGCTGCCGGGATTGATCCGGCAACGCTCTATGTCGCCGCCGCCCTGCCGCGTCACATGCCTGTGCCTGACTGGGCCGCGCTGAAGGCTGGCGGACTTGGCGAAGTGCTGCTGCACCACATTCATCTGGCCGCTCCGCAGCGGCTGTTGGTGATGGGCCGCGACATTCTGCCGCTGTTTGGCCACGATCCGGCGCAATTGGCTCCCGGTGCGGGCCATTTGCAGGTTGAGGGACAGCAGGTGCCGCTGCTGGCAACCTATGCCCCGGCGCGCCTGATGGATCATGCGCGGCTGCGGGCCGGTTTCTGGCAGCAATGGCTCGACTGGACGGACCCGACTGCATGAAAGCTATTCTGGCCGCCACGGCGGCGCTGGCCCTGCTGGCAAGCCCGGCAACGGCGCAGACCGCGCGCGATTATTTCCGCCAACGGGTGGCGACCAGCGCCGTGCCGCGCTTGCTGAATGATGAAGACCGCGCCTATTACCGGTCAGTGTTCGACGCGATCGAGCAGGAACAATGGGCGACTGTGCAAAGCCTGCTGGCCCAGCGTGAAACCGGCCCGCTGCAACAGGTGGTATGGGCCGAATTCTACCTGGCAAAAAACTCTCCCCGCGTGGAAGCGCCGCAGATCGAAGCCTGGCTGCAACGCGGGACGGACCTGCCGCAAGCGCCGCAAATGGTCCGGCTGGGCCAGACGCGCGGGCTGGTTGTGCTGCCATCCCTGCCCACTCAGCGGGCGATGATCACCAGCCCTTCGGTAACGCGCCGCACCCGCCCTCGGTCGGTGGATGACGGCACCATGCCGGACACTGTCCGCCAAGCGATCCTGAGCAAGATTGACGGCGACGATCCAGAGGGCGCCCGATTGCTGCTCGACGGGATCGACGCCTTGCTCAGCCCCGCGGCACGGGCCGAATGGCGCCAGCGGATCGCCTGGAGCTTCTACATCGAAAACCTCGATCCGCAGGCGCTGGCCATGGCCCAATCGGTGCCGGGCAATGGCGACGGGGCCTGGGTGGCGGAGGCCGACTTCACCACCGGGCTCGCCTCGTTCCGCAATGGCGATTGCGCCACTGCCGGGCCTGCGTTCGAACGGGCCGCCTATGGCGCGCAGAACCCGGAACTGCGCTCCGCCGCATTCTACTGGGCCAGCCGCTCCGCCCTGCGTTGCCGCGAACCGGAACGCAGCGCGGAACTGCTGCGCGGCGCGGCGAGCGAGGACGAGACGCTCTACGGGCTGCTGGCGCTCGAACAGCTGGGCAAGACCCCGCCTTCCCGCCATTCCGCGGCCGACCTGTCGGAAGCCGACTGGCGAAAACTGGAAGGCCTTGGGAACGTCCGTGTGGCGGTTGCCTTGGCTGAGATCGGCCGCCTGAACCTGGCGAGCGAGGCCTTGCTGTATCAGGCGCGGACCGGCGATCCGTCACAATACGAGCCGCTGTCTCGCCTGGCTCGTGAACTGGGGATGCCGTCGACACAGTTGTACATGGCCTACAATGCGCCCTCCGGCGGGCGGGCCGACCCCGCATCGCGCTATCCCGCGCCCAAATGGGCGCCGCTGAACGGCTGGCACGTGGACCCTGCACTGGCCTTTGCCCACACCTTGCAGGAATCCAATTTCCAGGCACGCGCGGTCAGCCCGGCGAAGGCCCAGGGGCTGATGCAGATCACCCCGATCACCGTGCGCCAGCACGCCCCGGCGCTTGGTCTGGCAACCGGTGCGGTCAACATCTTCGATCCCGCCACCAACCTCGCGTTCGGCCAGCGCAATCTGGAAATGCTGCGCGACGATGCAGGCACACAGGGCAAGCTGCCCAAGATCATGGCGGCCTATAACGCCGGGCTGACCCCAATCCGCCGCTGGAGCGCCGAGGTGCGCGACCAGAACGATCCGCTGCTGTACATGGAATCCATCCCGTACTGGGAAACGCGCAGCTACGTGGCGATCGTGATGCGCAATTACTGGATGTACGAATTGCAGGCGCGGGCCCCCTCGCCCAGCCGTATGGCGCTGGCGCAAAATGCCTGGCCGCTGTTTCCCGGGGTGGAGAACTGACATGGCGATTGATGAAAGCCGCACCTTCAAGCCAATCAACATCGCCCTGCTGACCGTGTCTGACACCCGTGGGCCGGAGGATGATACCAGCGGCGATATCCTGGCCGCCCGGATCACGGCCAAGGGGCACAACCTCGTCGCCCGCGCGATCGAGAAAGACGATGCCGACGTGCTGGTCGGTCGCTTCAACGCCTGGATCGACGATCCGCAGGTGGATGCCATCGTTTCCACCGGCGGCACCGGCCTGACCGGGCGCGACGTCACTCCGGAAGCGCTGAACCGGATAAAAGACAAGGAAATCGAAGGGTTTGGCGAACTTTTCCGCTGGCTCAGCTACCAGACCATCGGCACCAGCACCGTACAGAGCCGCGCGCTGGCGGTGGTGACGCGGGGCAAATACATCTTCGCCCTGCCCGGTTCCAACGGGGCGGTGAAAGATGGCTGGGACGGCATCCTCGACGAACAGCTCGACAGCCGCAACCGGCCCTGCAACTTCGTGGAACTGATGCCGCGCTTGCGCGAACGATAAACGCTACCCGGCGGCAAATGCGTGCAGGGCGGCCACGTCCTCCGCTTCCAGCACAATCCCGAAATTCCGGGCCAGTCCCCCGCGCATTTCTTCCGCCGTTTCAAGCTCCTCCCGGGTCATTTGCCCAGCCCGTGCGATCGAAAGCGCGTGCCCGGTCAGGGAGATAAAGCCATCGGGCAGGACCATGCTGGCCACGACATTTGACGTGAACCGCATCCCCGGCCGGGTGGCGGTCCAGTGGTTCGCCTGCTCCAGGTCGTCCGGCGCGACCTGCGCCAGGTCGAAGCTGTACTGCGCCACCCATTCCCGGTCCTGATCCGCACGGCCATCGGTGGTGGCGAGCGGACCACGCCGGAGCAGCAACCATTCCCCCTCGGCAGAACCGCGTTCCCCGCGGCGTTCCAGCCGGTGTTCCGCGCCATCGGCGGTCACCGCGGCAAACCCGTCGCGCAGGGGCATCGGCGGCACGAAGCTGCCGCCAAATCCGGCGTCTGCGATCCACAATTCGCCCGCCAATTCCAACAGCAGCAGCACGTGCGAGCGCGGCGGCGTGGCGTCATTCGGTAGGCCCAGCCGGACCCGGGCGAGCAGCGGACGGCCAATGAAACCAAAGGCTTGAAGGGCGCTGAGCAGCAGCCCGTTCTGTTCAAAACAATACCCGCCGCGCCGGGCATCGAGCAGTTTGGCGGCGATGCTGGGCGGATCGATGCGAATGCCGCGTCGCAACGGAATGTCGAGGTTTTCGAACGGGATCGCCAGCCGGTGCGCGGCGACGATGGCGGCCAGACCTGATGGATCAGCTCCCGGCGCCCGATCCATTCCAATGCGCGATAGATATCGTCCTGCCAGGTCCATTCCTGCTGCCTAACCCATTGCCGTTTCTTGCACAAATGTTCCTTTTATGTTCTAGTTTGGGGATGGCGAATCCACATCCCAAAATTGCCGGTCGGGGTGCGCAATCCGGCTTGGTGCCTTCCCGCTTCGGGCTTGCCGGGCGCGAAGCGGATGGCGATTGGCGCGATCAGCTGGAGCAGATCGACGGCCCGCCGGTGAAGCTGCGGACCACGGTGACGGAAGAATTTCCCAAGACAATCATAAGCTTCAACCAGTCACCTGACATTCCGTTCGACCGATCCATCAACGCCTATCGCGGCTGTGAGCATGGGTGCATTTATTGTTTTGCCCGGCCGACCCATGCGTACCACGACCTGTCACCGGGGCTGGATTTCGAGACGAAGCTGTTCGCCAAGCCGGATGCAGCGCGGTTGCTGCGCGAAACGCTGGCGCGGCCGCGATACCGCCCGACGCCGATCGCAATGGGAACGAATACAGACCCTTACCAGCCGATCGAGGCGAGCTATCGCATCACCCGGCAGGTGCTGGAACTGTGCCTGGAGGTGCGCCACCCGGTGACCGTGACCACCAAGTCTGACCGGATCTTGCGCGATCTGGACCTGTTGACGGTCATGGCAACAGAACGGCTGGTGGCGGTCGCAGTGTCAGTCACATCGCTGGATCCGGTGCTATCGGGCAAGCTGGAACCGCGCGCTTCCGCGCCTGCCAAACGTCTGGCCGCAATCGAAAAACTAGTGGCGGCGGGGGTGCC
Source organism: Croceibacterium sp. (assembly GCA_049791695.1). GTDB lineage: Bacteria > Pseudomonadota > Alphaproteobacteria > Sphingomonadales > Sphingomonadaceae > Croceibacterium_C. The sequence goes on along the minus strand of JBARAF010000242.1, from coordinate 3,586 downwards.
GGTGCACTGTTCTGTCAGTCCGGTAATCCCCGCCATAACTGACGCCTTCATCGAGGACATTGTCAGGACCGTCGGGGAACTGGGCGTGCAATCGGTCGGCTGGATCCCGCTGCGGCTGCCGCATGAAGTGGCCCCGCTGTTTCGCGAATGGCTGGCGGTGCATTTTCCCGATAGGGCAGACAAGGTGATGTCCATTGTCCGCTCCATTCGCGGCGGGCGGGACAACGATCCAAACTTTGGCACCCGCATGAAACCGAGCGGCGTCTGGGCCGATCTGCTGCGCGCCCGGTTCCGCCTGGCTCGCAAGCGCGCCGGGATTGGCCAGCGGGAGTTCGAACTGGATTGCAGCCAGTTTCGCCCACCGGAAAGCGGCGGGCAGATGCGCCTGTTCTAGGCCACCAGCCGCAAGTTGCCGCCGCCAGGGCGTTGCGGGCGCAGCGCCACCCGGGACAGGCCCGCCACTTCCGCCAGCCGTTCCGCCAGTTCACCATCGAGCACGAAATCGCGCCCCAACCGCACCAACGGGTCGCGGTCCTGGCCGATGTTCAGGCGCACCAGCACTTCACCCTTGCCGTTGCCGGGTTCGCCTTCCGCCAGCGCCAGCCGCAGCTGTTGCAGGGCTTCCACCGAATGGATTTCGCACGAAAGCTGCATCCGGGCGGTGCTGGTCACTTCTGCCAGCGGCCGCGCCCCGCGCACCGTGACCCGCGGCGGTTCGTCCGGGCTGGGGCTGTCGAGTTCCACGGTGAGCAGGATGCAGGTGCCTTCGGCGGCCCAGCGCTGGAAACTATCGACCAGCGTTTCTTCAAAGCAGGCGGCGCTGAACTGGCCGGAATTGTCGGAGAAATCGGCGCGGACAAATTCGGCGCCCTTGCGGGTGCGGCCCTTGTTCACGCTTTCCACCATCGCCGCCATCACTGCCGTGGTGCGGCCGCCGGAGACGCCCGATTCCATGATCGAGGCATAGGACCGCGCCCCATTGGCGCTGGCCACGGCGCGATATTGTTCGACCGGATGGGCCGCGAAATAGAAGCCGAAGTTTTCCCGTTCAGCCGCCATCTGTTCGGCGCGGGTCCAGGGCGTGGCCTCCGCCAGCCGCAGTGAGGGTTCGGCATGGTCATCCCCGCCAAACAGCCCCGCCTGCCCGCTTTGTCTCTCGCGCGTGGCTTCGTCCGCGACGGCCAGCAGCATGTCGGCGCTGGCGAGGATCTTGGCCCGGTTCGGTTCCAGGCTGTCGAAGGCCCCGGCCCCGGCCAGCCCTTCCAGCTGGCGGCGGTTCATCGCGCCGGGCGGCATCCGCTTGAACAGGTCGTGCAGGCTTTCGAACGGGCCGTTGGCTTCCCGTTCCGCCACCACCGCGTCCATCGCCTTTTCACCGACGTTGCGGATCCCGGCGAGCGCATAGCGGACAGCGTAGCCTTCCTCCGTCTGCTCCACGGTGAATTCCGCTTCGGAGGCGTTCATGTCCGGGCCCAGCAGCACCCGGCCACCACGGCGCAGATCGTCCACGAACACCGCCAGCTTTTCCGACTGATGCATGTCGAAGCACATCGACGCGGCGAAGAATTCTTCCGGGTAATGTGTCTTCAGCCAGGCCGTCTGGTAAGACAGCAGAGCGTAGGCCGCCGCGTGGCTCTTGTTGAAACCGTACCCGGCAAACTTGTCGATCAAGTCGAACAGCTCGTTCGCCTTGGCCTTTTCGATCCCCGAAAGTTCCTTGCAACCATCGACGAACCGCTGGCGCTGGGCGTCCATTTCGGACTGCACTTTCTTGCCCATTGCGCGGCGCAACAAGTCGGCGTCGCCCAGCGAGTACCCCGCGAGGATCTGCGCCGCCTGCATCACCTGTTCCTGATAGACGAAAATCCCGTAGGTTTCGGACAGGATCCCTTCCAGCTTCGGGTGCGGATATTCGATCGGCGCTTCGCCGTTCTTGCGCTTGCCGAACAGCGGGATGTTGTCCATCGGGCCCGGCCGATAAAGCGAAACGAGCGCGATGATGTCGCCGAAATTGGTCGGCTTCACCGCCGCCAGCGTGCGCCGCATCCCTTCGGATTCCAGCTGGAACACGCCGACCGTGTCGCCGCGTTTCAGCAGGTCATACACCTGGCTGTCGTCCCACGGCAGCAGCGACAGGTCGATTTCCACGCCGCGCTTGGCCATCAGGTCCACCGCCTTGCGCAGCACCGACAGCGTTTTTAGGCCGAGGAAGTCGAACTTCACCAGTCCGGCATCTTCGACATATTTCATGTCGAACTGCGTCACCGGCATGTCGGATCGCGGATCGCGGTACAGCGGCACCAGCTGGCTCAGCGGCCGGTCACCGATCACCACGCCCGCCGCGTGAGTGGACGAATTGCGCGGGAAGCCTTCCAGCATCATCGCCAGATCGACCAGCCGCTTCACTTCGTTGTGGTTGTCGTATTCGCGCTTGAATTCAGCGGTGCCGTTCAGCGCGCGGGGCAGAGTCCACGGGTCGGTCGGATGGTTGGGCACCATCTTGCACAGCCGGTCCACGTGGCCGTAACTCATCTGCAGGATGCGCCCGGTATCGCGCAGCACGGCACGGGCCTTCAGTTTACCGAAGGTGATGATCTGCGCGACCTTGTCCGCACCATAGCGGTCCTGCACATAGCGGATCACTTCGCCGCGCCGGGTTTCGCAAAAGTCGATGTCGAAGTCGGGCATCGACACACGTTCCGGGTTGAGGAAACGTTCGAACAGCAGCCCCAGCCGCATCGGATCCAGATCGGTAATGGTCAGCGACCACGCGACCAGCGAACCAGCGCCGGAACCACGGCCCGGCCCGACCGGAATCCCCTGCCCCTTGGCCCACTTGATGAAGTCGGCCACGATCAGGAAGTACCCGGGGAACCCCATGCGGATGATGACGTCGATTTCGAATTCGAGGCGGTCAGCGTAAGTCTTGCGCTCCTCCTCGGTCATCTCGCCATAGGGTGCCAGCCGCGCCGCCAGCCCGGCTCGCGCATCTTCCGCCAGCATCCGCGCTTCGCCGGAAAGATCGCCCGCCAGGCTGGGCAGGATCGGTTTGCGTTTCGGCGGGGCGAAGGCGCACCGCTGCGCCACTACCAGCGTATTGGCCATGGCTTCCGGCAAGTCGGAGAAAATGTCCGCCATCATGTCGGCCGGTTTGATCCAGGCATCGGCGCTGGATCGGGCGCGGTCGGCGCTGTCGACATGGGTGCCGCTGGCAATGCACAGCATCGCGTCATGCGCGGCGTGCATATGCGGATCGCCGAAATTGGCCGGATTGCTGGCCACCAGCGGCAGGTCCAGCGCATAGGCAAGATCGACCAGTGCCTCTTCCGAGGCGTCTTCCCCCGGCTGGCCGCGCCGGGCCAGTTCGACATAGAGGCGACCGGGGAACAGACCCGCCAGACGTTCCAGCATGTCCCGCGCAGCAGTGGCCTTGCCATCGGCCAGCAGCCGGACAACCGCCCCTTCGCCCGCGCCGGTCAGCGCGATCAGGCCATCGCTGTGCCCTTGCAAGTCCGCCAGGTCCACATGCGGGTCCAGTTCCAGCGGCCGGTCCAGGTGAGCGCGGCTGACCAGGTGGCACAGGTTG
>JBARAF010000241.1:0-5753 GCA_049791695.1 Croceibacterium sp. | reverse complement strand
GCATCGCCGCAGCCGCCGAACAGTTCGCGCCAGGCGGCCATGCCCATGCCGTTGGGGCGCTCCAGTGCGAAAGTGGCCGTGTTCAGGTGGACGCCGGCCAGCGCCTGCCCCACCGCACGGGCTTGCGCCGCGCTGGGGGCGTCAACCGATACGCCGGGCAGGAATTCGATCAGCGCCACCGCCTTGTCGTCGATCATCCGGAAGGCGGCCCCGGCGCGGTCATGGATCGTGCGCGGCACCGGGCTGCCCTGCTGCGCGAGGTGGTCCAGCAGGCCGAGGAAGAACGGCAAGTCGCCCAGATCGACCCGCGCTTCATACATCGTCAGGATAAAGCGCGCCTGAGTGGTATCGATCAGCCAGTTGGAATTGGACACGCCTTCGGCGATGCCCTTGGCCGAAACCAGCGCGCCAACGTCATATTCGCCGATCAGGGCCGCCAGCTGCGCGGCGGACAGGGTGGTGTAAACGGCCATCGGGATTACTCGGTCAGCTGGCGCGGCAGCTTGAACACCATGTGTTCTTCGGCAGTCTTGACCGGGCGTTCTTCGACATCACGCCAAAGCCCCAGCCGGTCGATCACCTCGCGCACCAGCGCCTCTGGAGCGGAGGCCCCGGCGGTCAGGCCGATGGTGCCGACCCCGTCCAACCATTCCGGCTGGATTTCACTGGCCCGCTGAATCAGCCGGGCCGTGGTGCCGCAACGTTCGGCAACTTCCACCAGCCGCAGCGAGTTGGATGAATTGGGTGCGCCGATCACCAGCACCAGGTCGCTCGCCGGGGCCAGTTCGTTCACCGCCGCCTGGCGGTTGGAAGTGGCGTAGCAGATGTCTTCCGCCTTGGGGGCGACGATCTGCGGGAAACGGGCCTTCAACGCGGCGATCACGTTGCCGGTATCTTCAACCGACAGCGTCGTCTGGGTCAGGAAGGCGAGCGGCTGATCGGCGGGGAAGTCCAGCGTCGCCACGTCGGCTTCGGTTTCCACCAGGGTCATCTGCCCTACCGGCACCTGGCCGAAGGTGCCGATCACTTCCGGGTGGCCCTTGTGGCCGATGAACAGGATGTGCCGCCCGGCTTCGATCTGCCGTTCGGCCTGGCGGTGGACCTTGCTGACCAGCGGGCAGGTGGCATCGACATAGGTCAGCCCGCGGCGTTCCGCTTCTGCCGGGACGGCCTTGGGCACGCCGTGGGCACTGAACACCACCGGCACATCAGCCGGCACTTCGTCCAGTTCTTCCACGAACACCGCGCCCTTGGCCTTCAACTGGTCAACCACGTAACGGTTGTGGACGATTTCATGCCGGACATAGACCGGCGCGCCATAGCGGGTGAGCGCCCGTTCGACGATTTCAATCGCCCGGTCCACCCCGGCGCAGAAGCCGCGCGGGGCGGCAATCAGCACCAGCAGCGGCGGCTTGCCAGGGCTGTCCGAAGCGGCGTCGGCGGGGGATTGCTGAAAGGGAGCGTTCATGCAGGTGCCTCTAGCGGTTGTCGCCCCTTTGCGAAAGGGCTAGGGGCACCGTTCGACTTGCACAAGGATTGCCGATGATCGCCCGCAAAGCGCTGTTCCTCGCCGCCACTGGCGCCATTGCTCTGGCCGGCTGCAAGTCGCAGGGCGACATTGTTGTCCAGCAGGGCGTGGGCATCACCGCGCTCCGCAGCGTCTGCCCGGCCGTGGGCGTTCCGGACTATCTGGGCAACATCACCGTGTTCAACCCGGCCAGTGCCCGGACTGCCGATGCGATCGACATTGTCGCATCGATCACCAACGTCCGCAGCACCTGCGATGACACGGGTGACAAGGTGCAGACCAGCGCCACTTTCGACGTGCAGGCCCAGCGGCGCGACACGCGCGGTGCCCGCACCGTGCAGCTGCCGTACTTTTCCACCGTACTGCGCGGCGGCAATGCGGTGATTGCCAAGCGGCTCGGCACCGTGACCCTGAACTTCGCTGACGGACAGGCACGGGCCCAGGGCACGGGTACGGCCGGCAGCTCGGTCGATCGGGCCGCCGCCACCTTGCCCGCAGATGTGCGTGAACGGATCACCCGCAAGCGTGAAGGCGGGGATACCGATGCAGCGATCGATCCGCTGGCCGATCCCGAAGTGCGCACCGCCGTTGCCCGCGCCACTTTCGAACTGATGCTCGGCTTCCAGCTGACCGAAGAACAACTGGCCTACAACGCCACTCGTTGATCGGGCTTGCTGATCGGACTCCTTTCCCCCGGCGCGCAAAAGCTGTAACGGCGCGCCCATGTCCGATAACCAGACCCTGTACGCCGCCTTCGCGGCCAAGATCGATGATGCCCTGTCTGCGCTGGAGGCCGAAGGCCTGCTGCCGGCCGGGACCCCGCGCGGCAATGTCAGCGTGGAACCCCCGCGCGACGCCAGCCATGGGGACCTTGCCACCAATGCCGCGATGGTGCTGGCCAAGCCGGCCAAGGCCAATCCGCGCGCGCTGGCCGAAGCGATCGTGGCCAAGCTGGCCGCCGATCCGGCAGTCGCCAGTGCGGAAATCGCCGGCCCCGGCTTCATCAACCTGCGCCTGACCGATGCCAACTGGCTGAACGAAATTGCCGCGATTGCCGCGCTGGGTGCGGATTATGGCCGCTCCACCCGCGGGGCCGAGCGCACGGTCAATGTCGAATATGTTTCCGCCAACCCGACCGGGCCGATGCACATGGGCCATTGCCGCGGCGCGGTGGTGGGCGATGCACTGGCCACCCTGCTGGAATTCGGCGGGCACAAGGTGGTGCGCGAATATTACATCAACGATGCCGGCGCGCAGGTGCAGACCCTGGGGCGCAGCGCGCATTTGCGGTACCGCGAAGCGCTGGGCGAAGACATCGGCGAGATCCCGGAAGGGTTCTACCCCGGCGACTATCTCGTGCCCGTTGGTCAGGCGCTGGCCGAGGAATTTGGCGACCAATACGCCAAGGCTCCGGAAAGCGAATGGCTCGACCTGTTCCGCACTCGCACCGTGGCGCTGATGATGGACATGATCCGCGCCGATCTGGCACTGCTGGGCATCCGGCACGACGTGTTCTCGTCTGAAGCGGAGCTGCAGGCAGCGCACAAGCCTGAAGCGGCAGAGGCATTCCTGCGCCAGCATGGCCTGGTTTATGACGGCGTGCTGGAAGCGCCCAAGGGCAAGACGCTGGACGATTGGGAGCCGGTCGAACTGCCGCTGTTCCGCTCCACCAAATTTGGTGACGATCAGGATCGCCCGATCCGCAAGAGCGACGGCAACTGGACCTATTTCGGGGCCGACCTTGCCTATCACATGCAAAAAGCGGGCGCGGCGGACGAACTGATCGACATCTGGGGTGCCGACCATGCCGGCACGGTCAAGCGGATCAAGGCCGCCGTGGCTGCCTTGTCCGAAGGTGAAGGCCGCACGATCCCGTTCGACGTCAAGCTGGTGCAGATGGTGCAGCTGCTGCGCGCGGGCGAACCGGTCAAGATGTCCAAGCGGGCCGGGACATTTGTGACCCTGGCGGACGTTGTGCGCGAAGTGGGCAAGGATGTGGTCCGCTTCACCATGCTGACCCGCAAGCCTGAAGCGCAGATGGATTTCGATTTCGCCAAGGTGGTGGAAGCGTCGAAGGACAACCCGGTGTTCTACGTCCAGTACGCCCATGCGCGGATTTTCAGCACCATGCGCAAGGCTGCGGCTGAAGGTGTCACGCCGTCTGCCGACGCGCTGGCGCGGCTGGGGGCTGACGAACTGGAACTGGTCAAGCTGGCCGCCCAGTTCCCACGCCAGGTGGAAGCTGCCGCGCAGGCGCGTGAACCGCACCGGATCGCGTTCTATCTCTATGATCTGGCGGCTTCGTTCCATGCGTTCTGGAACCTCGGCAATGACAGCCCGGAAAAGCGCATCATCCTGGCACATGACCCGGCCCTGACAGCGGCGAGGCTTTTCCTTGCCGCACAAATCGGGCAGGTCATCCGCAATGGTCTCGCCCTTCTTGGGGTGGAGGCAGTCGAGGAGTTGTAAGCGATGGTCTATCCCGGGGGGGATCGCGGCGAAGGTACGCCGTTCGATCTGGACGATGATGGTGATGTCGACGGTATCGAACAACTGTCGCTGACCAAACCGGATGACGACCTGCCCTGGCTGGAATCTGCCGATGACGACGATACCGAACAGGGCGTCGACAGCGGCCGCATCGTGGCCTTCGCCATGATTGGCCTGATCAGCGTGATGGCGCTGGTTGGCGCACTGTGGTGGTTCACCCGTGACCGCCCGGATCCGGCAATGGTGGCTGATGGCAGCACCATCGAAGCCCCGGCAGAAGGCTACAAGTTCAAGCCGGCTGACAAGGGCGGCGAAGAAGTGGCCGGGACTGGCGACACCAGCTTCGAAGTGGCCGAAGGCCGCAGCGTGGAAGGCCGCATTGCCGGGGAAGGCGCCGCACCTGCCGCCGCAGCCACGCCAGGGATCGACCGCCAGCAGACCGCAGGCACATCTTCCGCCGCCACGACCGCTGCCGCCGCACCCGCCCAGGCAACGGGCGGCGTTGGCGTGCAGGTCGGCGCATTCTCCAGCAAGGAAAAGGCGGAAACGGCCTGGACCCAGCTGCAGGTCCGTCTCCCGGCCTTGCAGGGGCGCAGCCATCGCGTGATCCAGGGCACGGCAGACAGCGGCGCGATTTTCCGCCTGCAAGCCGTGGCCGGCAGCGTGACGGAAGCGGAAACGCTGTGCCGCAGCCTGCGTTCGGCGGGCGGCGATTGCCAGGTCAAACGCTGACCTGACTGCCATGCAACGCGGGCCGGTGTCGAAAACTCCGGCCTGCGCCTTGCCCCCGGTGCGCCAAGCTGCGAATTTGCCGGCATGACGCTTGCCATGACGCCTGCAATTTTCGGCCTTTCCGGGCTGGCGCTGACCGCCAGCGAACGCGATTTCTTCCGCGACGCCGATCCGGCGGGATATATCCTGTTCGGCCGCAATGTGGCTGACCGCGCCCAGTTGCGCGCGCTGACCGATGATCTGCGCTCCATTCACGGCCGCGACCGCCTGTTGATTTCGATCGACCAGGAAGGTGGCCGGGTGGCGCGGATGAAACCGCCTGAATGGCTCGCTTTCCCGGCGGGGGAACTGTTCGCTAAACTGTGGGACATTGCCCCGGCCAGCGCGATCGAAGCGGCTCGGGCCAATGCCCAGGCTCTCGGGCTGGACCTGGCCGAAGTGGGCATTTCGGTCGATTACCTGCCCTTGCTCGATGTTCGTCAGCCGGGCGCGCACGATGTGATCGGGGACCGGGCGCTGGGCGAGGAACCGATGCAGGTTGCCGCGCTGGGCCGTGCGGTGCTGGATGGCTTGGCGCGGGCCGGGATCGCCGGATGCATCAAGCATATCCCCGGCCACGGCCGTGCCACGGCAGACAGTCACAAGGAATTGCCCACGGTCACCGCTAGTGACGAGGACCTGGCGACTGATATCGAACCGTTCCGCACCCTGGCCGACGTGGCCAGGATCGGCATGACCGCCCATGTCCGCTACACCGCCTGGGATGCGGAGCTGCCGGGCACGCTGTCGCCTTTCGTGATTGACCGCATCATCCGCCAGCGGATCGGCTTTGACGGCCTGCTGCTGACGGACGATATCGACATGGAGGCGCTGGACGGCAACGTGCCCGAACGGGCCGCCCGCTCCGTCGCCGCCGGGTGCGACGTGGTGCTGAACTGCTGGGCGCGGATGGATGACATGGTGGGCATTGCCTCCGCCGTGCCGCCGATGCCGGATGCGGTGC
>JBARAF010000240.1:0-4612 GCA_049791695.1 Croceibacterium sp. | reverse complement strand
GCGCCGGGCACTGGAACTGGCCCCCGGTTTCACCGCCGCGCGGGCCAACCTTGCTTCGATGCTCTATCGCCAGAACCGCTTTGCGGAGGCGGTGGCGGAACTGGACGCGGTGCTGGAAAGCGGTGCTGCCAACCCGGCGGAACGCAACCTGATGGCGGTCGCGCTGGGCCGGATCGGCGATTATGACGAAGCGCTGCGGCTGTACGAGGAGCTGACGCCCGCCTTCCCCGACCATCCGAAGCTGTGGATGAGCTATGGCCATATCCTGAAGACCGTTGGCCGGCAGGATGAATGCATTGCCGCCTATCGCCGGGCGCTGGCGGTGAAGGTGGACCTGGGCGAAGTGTGGTGGAGCCTGGCCAACCTGAAGACCGTGCGGTTTGACGATGGCGATCTGGCGGCGATGACCGCGGCACTGGCGCAGGACCCGCCGCCTGAACGCGACGACCGGCTGCACCTGCATTTCGCGCTGGGCAAGGCCCATGCCGACCGGGGAGAGGCCGAGGCGAGCTTCCACCACTATGCCGCCGGCAATGCCTTGCGGAAGGAAGAACTGGGCCATGATCCCGACGGGGTGACGGCGCAGGTCGATGCGGTGATCGAAGTGCTGACGCCCGCTTTCATGGAACAGCGGCGTACATTTGGCGATCCCGCGCCCGATCCGGTGTTCATCCTGGGCCTGCCGCGCGCCGGTTCCACGCTGGTGGAACAGATCCTGGCCTGCCATTCCAGAATCGAAGGGACGATGGAGCTGCCGGACATCCCGTTCCTCGCCGCGCGGGAGGCCAGGGCCGCCGGGCTCGACCCGCGCGACTGGCCGCACGCGGTGGCCGGGATGGATGCGGACAAGCTGGCGGACCTGGGGGCGGAATTCCTCGACCGGACGCGGGTGCAGCGCAAGACGGACAAGCCGTTCTACATCGACAAGCTGCCCAACAACTGGGCCTATGCCGGCTTCATCCGCCTGATCCTGCCCAATGCGAAGCTGATCGATGCGCGCCGCCATCCGCTCGATTGCTGTTTTTCCAACTTCCGCCAGAACTTCGCCAAAGGGCAGGGCTTCACTTACGATCTGGACCACATCGGCCGGTATTACGCCGATTACATCCGCGCGATGGCGCATTACCGGCAGGCCATGCCGGGGGCGGTCCACACGGTGGTGCACGAGGCTTTACTGGACGATCCAGAAGCCGAAGTGCGCAGCCTGCTGGCCTTCATGGGGCTGGAGTTCGAAGACGCCTGTATGGATTTCCACCGCAGTTCGCGCGCCGTGCGCACTGCCTCCAGCGAACAGGTACGCCGCCCGATCAACCGCGATGGGGTGGACCAGTGGAAGCCTTATACGCAGTGGCTGTGCCCGCTGTTCGATGCGCTGGGCGATTTGCCGCAAAGCTATGCCACGCGCTGAATAGCCCTGTGGCGCAAATGCCATACTGACACTGCAATAAGTACGGCAGCGCTGCGACGCACCATTAACCTGTTGCTGGTTCCCGAAGCTTATGGCGCATTACAGTTTCGGGACACCCAACAGGGGGAAGCCAAAATGTCTGCTACCAATCCGGCCAAGGCATCGCGCCGCACCATCGCCTTCCTTGCCAGCACCTCGCTGTTTGCCGTCACCCCGGCACTGGCGCAGGAAGCGGCCGCGCAGGATGAAGGTACCATCGTCGTCACCGCGCTGAAGCGCGAACAGAACCTGCAGGACGTGCCGCTGGCCATCACCGCCATCGGCAGCGAGCAGCTGGACCAGCTGCAGGTCAGCGAACTGCGCGATGTGGTGAAGTTCCTGCCCTCTGTTTCCATCCAGACGTCGGGTCCGGGTTTCTCGCAGGTCTATTTCCGCGGCGTGTCTTCGGGCGAAAACGCGAACCATTCGACCTCGCTGCCCACGGTCGGCACCTATCTGGACGAAATGCCGATCACCACCATCCAGGGCGCGCTGGATATCCATGCCTATGACCTGTCGCGGGTGGAAGCATTGGCCGGTCCGCAAGGCACCCTGTACGGCGCCAGCAGCATGGCCGGCACGATCAAGCTGGTGACCAATGCGCCGGACGTGGGTGAAACCTACGGCGCGGTGGATGTCGAAGGCAACGCGGTGGCCCATGGCGGAATGGGCGGGTCCGTGGAAGGGTTCATCAACCTGCCGATCAGCGAAAACGCGGCCCTGCGCGCGGTCGGCTGGTATGTCCGCGATGCAGGCTACATCGACAATATCGCCGGCACCCGCACCTATCCCACCAGCGGCATCGTGCACAACAATGCCGCTTTCGTGGATGACAATTACAACGACGTCGAAACCTATGGCGGGCGCTTGGCGCTGGGCATCGAATTGAATGACAGCTGGACCGTGCGCCCGACCTTGATGGGCCAGGTGACCAAGGCCAACGGCAGCTTTGCGCAGGAACGCAGTAGCTCCGTCACCGACAAGCTGCAGACGGTCCAGTACAACCCCGAATACAGCAAGGACGAATGGCTGCAGGCTGCGCTGACCATCGAAGGCAAGCTGGGCAACTGGGACCTGACGGCAACCGCCGGGCAGCTGTGGCGGCATGACGTGGGTGAATCGGACTATTCCGACTACTCGTACTTTTACGACAGCCTGTACGGCTATGGCGCCTATTTCTATGACAATGCGGGCGATCTGGTCAGCCCGAACCAGTACATCAAGTTCACTGACCAGTACCGCCGCACCTTTGGCGAAGTGCGCATTGCCTCGCCCGCGGAAAACCGCCTGCGGATCATCGCCGGGCTGTTCGGCCAGCGGCAGACCCACGGGATCGAGCAGCATTATATCATCGATGACATTTCCGATGACATTCAGGTGCCGACCACCGACGACAACATCTGGCTGACCAAGCAGCAGCGCATCGACCGCGATTATGCCGCGTTCGGCGAGCTCAGCTATGACCTGACCGACACGGTAACCGCCACCGGCGGCATCCGCTTCTACAAGTACAAGAACTCGCTGGCCGGGTTCTTCGGGTACAACAACCCCGGTTTCAGCGGTAACCCGGTCTATGCCTGCCAGGGCCCGGCCGTGGTCGATGGTGCGCCGTGCACCAACCTGGACAAGGTGACCAGCGACAGCGACTTCATCCACAAGCTGAACCTGACCTGGAAGGTGACGCCGGACGTGATGGTCTACACCACCTGGTCGCGCGGGTTCCGTCCCGGCGGGATCAACCGCCGCGGCAGCCTGCCGCCGTACAACCCGGACCGGCTGGACAATTACGAACTCGGCCTGAAGAGCACTTTCGGCCCGTTCCGCCTGAACGCGGCGGTGTACCAGCAGGACTGGAACGGCATCCAGCTGTCGTTCCTGGGGCAAAGCGGCCTGTCCGAAGTGCGCAATGCCGGGGTTGCCCGCATTCGCGGCGCGGAATTCGACATCGGCTATCGTGCGGGCGGCCTGACGCTGAATGCGGGCGGCAGTTACAACGATGCGGAAATTACCGAACCGTTCTGCCGCACTTCCAACGCCGCCTTTGATTGCACCACCCCGGCGGGCAATTCCGAACTGGCCCCGGCCGGCAGCCGCCTGCCGCTGGTGCCCAAGTTCAAGGGCAATGCCGTGGCGCGGTACCAATTCCCGCTCGGCAGCTGGAAGGCCCATGTGCAGGGCGCAGTCGCCTATGTCGGCAGCCGCCGCAGCGATCTGCGGGTGCTGCAAGCGGGGATCAAGGGCACGCTGGAAGATTACGTGACCGCCGATTTCAGCCTGGGCGTGGACAAGGGCCCGTATCGGGTGGAACTGTTCGCCACCAATCTGTTCGACAGCAACGGGGTGATGAACACCGGGGTCCAGTGCGTGGAAACCACTTGCGGCGATCCGGACGGAATCAGCCCCACCGGCGGCGTGTTCTACGATTACGTGATCAAGCCGCGCACAATTGGCCTGAAGGTCGGCTTCGATTTCTGACGCCCCTGCCGGCGGCGTAGCGGCGGGCCGGGGCCAAAGCCTCGGCCTTGCCGCCGCGACCGCGCTGGTCATGGGCAACATGATCGGTTCCGGCGTATTCCTGCTGCCCGCCAGCTTGGCCCCTTACGGCTGGAACGCGGTTGGCGCCTGGGTGCTGACCATCGGCGGGGCCTTGGTGCTGGCACTGGTACTGGCCCGGCTTACGGCAGCACGTTCCGCCAAGGCCGGTTCCGGGCGGGGCGGCGGGCCGGTCGATTTCGTCCGCGATGCCTTTGGTGCGGTGCCGGCGTTCCTGGTCGGCTGGGTCTATCTGGTGTCGATCTGGACTGCCGTGGTGACCATTGCGGTGGCGGCGGTCAGTTACCTGTCATCACTGGTTCCGGGGCTGTCGGCCCTGCCGTTCGGCCCTGCTCTGGCGGCGGTGGCGCTGCTGTGGCTGTTCACCCTGGTGAACCTGCGCGGGGTTCACTCTGCTGGCCGGGTGCAGGTGGTGACGCTGGCACTGAAAGTGGTGCCGCTGCTGGTGGTGATCGTGCTGGCGGCCCTGGCCCTTGCGGGGGGCAAGGCGTCGCTGCCGCCATTCGATCCGGCCGCCATCACCGGCAATGCGATGGCCGGGGCGGCCACTCTGACGCTGTGGGCCCTGCTCGGTTTCGAATGTGCCAGCGTGGCGGCTGCGCGGGTGCGCAA
>JBARAF010000239.1:0-7213 GCA_049791695.1 Croceibacterium sp. | reverse complement strand
CCATCGCCGCGCGCCAGTGCCGCCGCCGCCTGGCGCAAGGGATCAGCCGCTGGCGCGGCGGCAGCGCCCGAAAGCCCCGCCCCCAACACCAGCGCGACCAGCCAGAATTTCAGCTCACGCTTGCAGGTCATACTGCTTGAGCAGGTCATACAGCGTCGGCCGGCTGATGCCGAGCAGGCGGGCCGTGCTGGAGATGTTCCCTTCACTGCGCGCCAGTGCATGGCGGATCACCTTGCGATCCGCCTGTTCGCGGGCCGCTTTCAGGTTCAGCACGTCGGGCCGGTCTTCCGCCCCGCCCTGCAGGTCGAGGTCGGCGGCGGTCACCAGCTTGCCATCGGCCATGATCACCGCCCGCTTCACCCGGTTTTCCAGTTCACGCACGTTGCCCGGCCAGCCCCAGCCATCAATCGCCGCCAGCGCATCGGCGGCAAAGCCGGTGATCGACGGGTTCATTTCCCGGGCGAAGCGTTTCAGGAACGCCTTGGCCAGCAGCACCGCATCGCCGGGCCGTTCGGCCAGCCCGGGGATCTTCACCACCACTTCGGCCAGGCGGTAAAACAGGTCTTCCCGAAACCGCTGTTCGCGGATCATCGTTTCCAGGTCCTGGTGGGTGGCGCAGACGATGCGGGTGTCGACCGAAATCGGCTTGCGCCCGCCGATCCGTTCGATCGTCCGTTCTTGCAGGAAACGCAGCAGTTTCACCTGCAAGGGCAGCGGAATGTCGCCCACTTCATCAAGGAACAGGGTGCCACCGTCTGCCTGTTCGATCTTGCCCTCGGTGGTCTTCACAGCCCCGGTGAAGGCCCCCTTTTCATGGCCGAACAGTTCGCTTTCCAGCAGGTTCTCCGGGATCGCGGCGCAGTTGATCGCCACGAACATCCCCTCCTTGCGGTTACTGGCATCGTGCAGCCCGCGGGCCAGCAGTTCCTTGCCGGTGCCGCTGGCGCCCAGCAACATCACGGAAACATTGGTGTTTGCCACCCGTTCGATAGTGCGGGCCACGCGGACCATTTCCGGCGCGGCAGTGATCAGGCCGCCCAGCACGGTGTTGCCCAGCCCTGTCTTGTCCGCCAGCGCGCGGTTTTCCGCCTCGATCCGGTGCAGGCTCAGCGCCCGGCGGACGATCAGGCCCAGCTGCTCGATATCGACCGGCTTCTGGTAGAAATCATAGGCACCCCGGCTGATCGCCATCAGTGCACTTTCGCGGGCACCGTGGCCCGAAGCGACAATCACCTTGGTATCGGGCTTCAGCGCCATGATCGCGTCCAGCACGGCAAAGCCTTCGCTGGTCCCGTCCGGGTCTG
Source organism: Croceibacterium sp. (assembly GCA_049791695.1). Taxonomy (GTDB): domain Bacteria; phylum Pseudomonadota; class Alphaproteobacteria; order Sphingomonadales; family Sphingomonadaceae; genus Croceibacterium_C. The sequence goes on along the minus strand of JBARAF010000239.1, from coordinate 5,909 downwards.
GCGGCAGGCCGAGATCGAGCGTTACCACCGGCGGTTCTTCCGCCCGCAACGCCGCAATCGCGCTGGCGCGATCGCCGACGATGGTCACGTCGAAATCTTCGTAAGCCCATTTAAGCTGCGCCTGCAGGCCCTTGTCATCTTCGACGATCAGCAATTTCGGCCGGATATCGGTCATCATGCCACCTTCATCTTCTCGTTATCGTCAGGGGCTGCCAGCGGCAGCGACAGCAGGAACCGCGTGCCCAGCCCTTCGCGGCTTTCTACATCCAGTCGCCCGCCCATCGCGCGGACCAGTTCGCGCGCTTCAAATGCGCCGATGCCAAATCCGCCGGGCTTGCTGGAGGTGAATGGCCGGAACAGCCGGGTGCGAATGAATTCCGCGCTCATGCCGGGGCCGGAATCGACCACTTCCAGCGTCACCCCGGCCTTGGTCGGCCGCAGGTCGAGGAATACCGGAGAATCCGCCGGGCTGGCTTCCACCGCGTTGTGGACCAGGTGGACCAGCGCCTGTTCCAGCCCTTCCCGGTCGGCCACCACCTTGCAGGGCGCGTGATCCAGCACGAGTATCGGATGCTGGCTGGCATAGCGCGCGGCAATCGCCCGCAGCACCGGGTTCAGTTCCACCGGTACCACCGGCTCTGTCCCCTGCCCGCGATAACGGCCCAGCCGGGCGAGCAGTGCCTCCAGCTTTTCCGCACTGTTGCGCAGGGTGACCAGCATATCGGCGCGGAATTCGGGATTGTCGGCGTGGCGTTCCGCATTGCGGGCCAGCAGCGAAAGCTGGCTGGTCAGGTTCTTGATGTCATGCATCACGAAAGCGATGCGGCGGTTGAATTCATCGAACCGCTGCGCTTCGCCAAGGGCATCCTGGCTCGCCTGTTCGGCAAGATAGCTGGCCAACTGGCGGCCAACCACGCGCAACAGGTCGAAATCTTCCCAGTCGAGCCGCCGGGAAACCGGGGGGCGCGACAGCACCACCAGCCCGACCAGCCGTTCATAATGCAGCAGCGGCACCAGTGCCCAGGCATCGGCCTGCGCCAGCAGCCAGGGCGGGCAGGCTTCTGCCGGGACATCCCCGGCCCGCCCGGCGCGCAGATCATCGAGGTCGAGGATGAACTGGCTCTGTTCGAAAAAGCGCGTTCCGACCGGCGAGATCGCCATGGCCGGGGCTTGCAGCGCCGCCCATTGCCAGGTGGCATCGGGGGCCATGCCGCCATCGTCGGACGGCAGCAGCAGCAGGCCGGATGCACTGTCGGTAATGTCGGCCACAGCCTGGACAATCCGCTGGTGCAGCGGCGGTGCCTGCGGCCCGGCACGGCCCAGCGTATCTGTAAAGCGCAGCCATTCCGCGCGGTAGTCATAACGATGCTGGAACAGATGCTTGGTCAGCGTCACGCGCAGCCAGCCGCGCAGCCTGGGCGAAGGCAGCACGGCCAGTGCGAGTGCCCCGGCGAGGGCGAGGAAGCCAGCCTGCACCAGCCAGGCGAGATCGCTGCCCAACCAGCCCAGGCTCTGGGTGACGAGCACCATCGCCACCAGGTATCCGCCAATCGCCAGCAGCGAAAACGAACTGAAGGCAAAGCTGCGCGACGGGCTGAACCGCCCGGCATCGGCCGGCCGGGTCAATCCCAGGGCCAGCAACGCGACCATCAGCAGCATCACCGCCGCCCGGCCCTGCACCAACCAATGCGGGATGGTGTCACCCAGATAGGCGACAGTCGCCAGATTCAGGTCATACAGCCACATCAGCGCCAGCGCCGATGTCGGCCAGCGCAGCATTTCGCGGGTGGTGGACGATGCACTGGCGTAGAGGTTGTGCACCAGGAACAGCGCGCCAACGCAGAACAGCAGGCGGAACGTCAGGCTGAAGCCCAGCACCAGCTGCTCCAGCGGCGCCTGCCCCTGATAGAATACCAGGGCCACCACCAGCGCCAGTTGCAGCAGTTCCACCAGCGCCAGTGCCAGTACCACCGGGCGCACCAGGCCTTGCAACCGGTCGCGGGCGTCAATCGCGAACAGGCGGTACAGCAGCCACAGCCACGCCAGGTTGCTTGCACCCAGCAACAGCAGCGTCGCTGGATGCCACAGGCTGAACCCGGCCTGCGCCAGGGCCCAGCCCGCCGTCAGCCCCAGTGCGGCAGCCGCCGGCAGGCTGATCCGGCCCAGCGCCTTGCGCCGTGGCACCAGCCATCCGGCCAGGGCCAGCGCGGCCACGGCTGCCAGCAGGTGGGCCAGGCCGCCCAGCATTGCCAGGCCGCTGCCCATCAGCGGGCTCCTTCCGGCCACAATACCACGCGCACCGTCTGCAGCAGGATCAGCAGGTCCAGGAACGGGGTGTAATTCTTGGCATAATAGAGGTCGTATTCCAGCTTCGCGCGGGCATCTTCCACCGACGCGCCATAGGGATAATTGACCTGTGCCCAGCCCGTAATGCCCGGCTTCACCATGTGCCGTTCAGCGTAATAGGGCAGCTTGTCTTCCAGATCCTCGACGAATTTGGGCACTTCCGGACGTGGGCCGACAAAGCTCATCCGCCCTGTCAGCACTGTCCAGACCTGCGGCAATTCGTCGATCCGCACCTTGCGGATGAAGCGGCCCAGGCGGGTGATCCGGGGATCATCCTTTTCCGCCCACTTCACGCCGTCCTTTTCCGCATCGGTCCGCATCGAACGCAGCTTCAGGACCTCAAACGGTTCGCCATACAGCCCCACGCGGACCTGGCGGAAGAAGGCCGGCCCGCGGCTGTCCAGTTTTACCAGCAGCGCAAACAGCACGATCAGCGGCAGAGCCAGCACCAGCAGCAGCGAACTGGCAGCAATGTCGAACAGCCGTTTCAGCACGGTGGAAATCGCCCGCCCGCTGGAAAAGCCATCGGAAAAGATCAGCCAGCTGGGATTGAGCGTATCCAGATCGACCCGGCCGGTTTCCCGTTCCAGGAAGCTGGAAAAATCATTCACGTGGACCCCGGCGGTCTTGATCCGCAGCAGGTCTTTCAGCGGCAGGGCATTGCGCCGTTCTTCCAGCGCCAGCACCACTTCACTGGCCGAAAGGTTGGATGCGAACAGCGCCAGATCGTGGATCGCGGAACGGTGGATCGATTCCGGGATCAGCGGATCGGCTTCGCTCATGCCGATGAAGCCGACGATCACGAAACCACTGCCCGACTTCTCACTCAGGTGTTTCAGCCGCTGCGCGCGCGGCCCGGCGCCCAATACCAGCACCCGGCGACGGAAAGCGGATACGCCCAGCATCCCGCCGACCACCAGCCGGTTCAGTACCAGCAGCACGATGGACGCGATCATCGAATAGAACAGGGTGGACCGCCAGAAGGTGTGCCCAGGCATCACGAAATCGATGAAGGCCAGGGCAATCACCGCCAGGCTTACCGCCACCAGCAGCCGGGCACAGGCAAAGCGCATCGAACGCAGCGCGTCTGCGCCATAGACGCCGACCGCAATCATCGCGGCGATCACGATGACGGCAAAAGCCAGCAATTCATCCAGCCGGTTAACCAGATGTCCGCCGTCCATGCCGATCTGGGATGCGCGGAAAGTCCAGGCAAAATTGCCGGCCGCCATCAGCAGCGCGCAATCAATCAGCCCCAGCAGGAGCACCGCGTGCGGAATGTAATGCTTGAAGAGACGGATCATGCTGCCAACCGGTCATTGCCCGGGGAATGTCCGGACAACGACCGATTAGCGGCCAGAAGTGAAATGTCGGTAAACTTTACAGTTGCTCAGTCTGGCTGGGTCACTTCACGCGCGGCATCCTGAGCCGCTTCGCCCACCTGGTTGGCAGCGTTGCCCACGTCATTGGCGGCTTCTGCCACGGCATTGTCCTTGTTCACTTCGGCCCCGCCCATGGTCGAAAATGCCCACAGGCCGACAACCGCCAGCACGATCACCAGCAGGAACAGGACCCAACTGCCGCCGCCGCTGCGCTGCGGGGCATCGTGGACCACCGTGGTGGTGGTGTGGGTGTTGCCAGTGGGTGTTTCGATTTCGGTAATGCGTTCTTCGGTCATCATCGGCTTCCCTTGTTCATTATGAGCCGCAAACGCCCGCAGCATCGCTCCAGTTCCGGGGCCTGCCGAGACAAGCCGGTGTTAACCAAGGTTGGACCGAGGTCGTTTTACCATTGCGTCCTATCTGCCCGGCATGGCCCGCGTTTCCCAACCTCCCATTCCAATAACCATGTACCGTCACTTTGCGGTGGTCACGGTGAGCCTGACTTTTGTGCTGGCGATCTTTGCCCACGGTGAAAGCCGGTCCGCCATGCGGCGGAACTGGACGAACAGCAACAACAGGCCGAATTGCGGCAACAGAGCGCCGATATGTTCGGCACCGCCAGGATCGGCGTGAAGAAGCCAGGCCCGGCGGCAAATCCCGGTGGGTTTGGCGAAGACGAAGCGATGGGCGCGCCGTCAGCCCAGGTGGAAAGCAGTCCCTCGGGTTCGGTCATGCCAGCTGATGGGGCATACAATGGCAGCATCGCCGCGGCCCAGGGCGTCGGTTATCCGGCAGCGCAACTGGCGGCCATGAGCAAGGGTGAACGCGAGCAGTTGGTGAAGGGCCTGCGCGATGCGGGCATTCTGACGCCGGAACAGCGCCGCAGTCGCGCCGCCGCGCTTCTGGCTGCTTCCAGCAGCCGCAGCGGCGTGACCGATACCAGCGATATGGAAGCTGGGCCGGCGGAATAAGCCGACGATATGGTACCCCTGGCCGGACTCGAACCGGCAATTCCGAAGAAACCCGATTTTGAGTCGGGCGCGTCTACCAATTCCGCCACAGGGGCCCCGGATGGGGTACAGAACCGGTTGCGGCAGTAGCGGTGCCGCAGCCGGGGTCAAGAGGCCGCAATCAGGCTTTCAACGCCCCGGCCACCAACTTGTGCAGCCGCGAGTGCAGCGGATCGTTGCCGGCCAGCACCTGATCGGCACAGATCGGCTGCGAACGGCCGCGATAATCGGACACGAAGCCACCGGCTTCGCGCACCAGCAGGCACCCGGCAGCAGTGTCCCACACGCTCAGGTCGCTTTCCCAGAAACCGTCGAACCGGCCTGCCGCAACCCAGGCCAGATCCAGCGAGGCCGCACCGAAACGGCGCACCCCGGCAACCTGCGGCCCGATAGCGCCATAGATCTTGGTCCATTCGGCAAAATCGCCGTGGCCCTGGTACGGCATCCCGGTGGCAATCAGGGCTTCGGACAAATGGCGGCGGCCGGACACGCGCAGGCGCTTGTCCTGCAGCCAGGCCCCACGGGTCTTTTCCGCCCAGAAGCTTTCGTCGGTGATCGGCTGATAGACCAGCCCGGCAATCACATCGCCCCAGCCCGAACCGTCCAGCAGCGGTTCCTGCACCGCGATCGAAATCGCGAAGTGCGGGATGCCGTGGAGGAAGTTGCTGGTCCCATCCAGCGGATCGATGATCCAGCGCGGCAGGTTGGGATCGCCTTCGATCAGGCCGCCTTCTTCCAGCACGAAGCCCCAGTCAGGCCGCGCCACCTTCAGTTCGTCCCACAGGGTGCGTTCGGCCATCTGGTCCGCCTTGGACACGAAGTCCGACGGGCCCTTGCGGCTGACCTGAAGATGTTCGACCTCGCCAAAGTCGCGCCGCAAGCGGTTGCCCGCCTTGCGAGCCGCCTTTTCCATCACGCGGATGAGGCCGGATACAGCTGCCATGTCTGATCAGCCCACCTTGCTGACGTAGGCGCGTTCGTACACGTCCACGATGATACGGGTTCCGCTGGAGATATGCGGCGGCACCATTACGCGCACGCCATTATCGAGCAGCGCAGGCTTGAAGCTGGAAGAAGCGGTCTGCCCCTTCACCACGGCGTCGGCTTCCACGATGGTCGCTTCCACCTGATCCGGCAGCGCAACGCTGATCGGCTTTTCGTCCCACAGTTC
>JBARAF010000238.1:0-2673 GCA_049791695.1 Croceibacterium sp. | reverse complement strand
CGACGTGATCCGCACGGTACAGGCGCTGGAAGACCGGCTGATCCATATCAAGACGCCAATCAGCCTGTCCGTGCTCGGTTGCGTGGTCAACGGCCCGGGCGAAGCGCGTGAAACCGATATCGGCATCACCGGCGGCGGCGCGGGCAAGCACATGGTCTACCTGTCGGGCGTGACCGACCACCACGTGCAGGATCCGCAGATGATCGACCACATCGTTTCGCTGGTGGAAGCCAAGGCCGCTGCGATCGAAGCCGAAGTGAGCGACGCGGGCAATGCAGTCACCGCCCGGCTGCTTGATCGCTTTACCTCCGTTTAAGCCTGCCGGGTTACACCGGCAGGCATGAAAGCACTGCACGTCCTGTTGCTGATGGCCGGGTCTGGCGCGCTGGTTGGCGTTCTGGTGCCCGAACTGCCGGGCGAGGACGCCGCACGCCCTGCCGGTGTGGCCCGCCAATCGGCGTGGGGCCGGGACAAGGTGCAGGTGGTGCAGCAGGACCAGTGGCTGGCCGGTGAAATGGCCCTGCCCCGCCAGCAAGACGGCCATTATTATGCCGACATCACCATTGCCGGCCAACCAGCACGAATGCTGGTCGATACCGGTGCCAGCGTGGTGGCCCTGACCGGCGAAGATGCCGAAGCCATCGGCCTGACCTGGGAACCGGGCGACGTACGCCAGGTGGCAACCGGGGCCAGCGGGGCGGTCTATGGCGTATCGGTCACGCTGGACCGGGTGGCGCTGGGTGAGATGGAAGTGCGCAACGTGGCCGCGATCATCGTGCCGGAAGGGCTGGGCATATCGCTGCTGGGCCAATCGTTCCTGTCGCAGATCGGCCGGGTCGAAATCCGCGATGGGGCAATGGTGCTGGGCGGATAAGGCCCAGATTGGGCCAATACCCTTGCTTAACTCCTTGCCGATAATGTCCCGCGCATGACGATGCACCGGTTCCTGCCTTATCGCTGGCGCACGAAGATCGACGCCAACCGCCATGCGGAAGCGATTGCCGACGTGCTGGATACGCCGCCTATCGTGCCGCGCGCCGATGGGCTGGTGCTGTTCAGCATGATCGGCACCGCCGTGGTCCTGCCATACCTGGTGGCGGTGAAATCACTGTGGGCGCAGCTTGGCCGGGGGCGCGTGGCCTTGCTGGACGATGGCACGCTGACCGCGCAGGACCGGGCAATCCTAGCCCATCACTGCGGTGATCCGGAAATCATCCGGATCGACCAGGTCGAGCGCGGCCCCTTTCCCAAGGGCGGCTGCTGGGAACGGTTCCTGACCATCCTTGACCGCCGCCGGAGTGAATACTGGCTGCAGCTGGACAGCGACACGGTGACCCTGGGCCCGGTGGAGGAAGTGGCGCGGGCGATTTCCGCCAACCGCAGCTTCACCCTGCTGGGCGGGCCCGACGCACTGGAACAGCCAATGCCACTGGTCGACTTCGCCAGAACCTTCCATCCCGAAGGGCCGCAGGGCGGCCACGTCCAGCAACAGCTGGAAAGCCGCTTTGGCACCCTGGGTGCGGGGCGAGACTGGCGGTACTGGCGCGGCTGCGCGGGCTTTGCCGGCTTTGCTGCCGGGGGCCCCGCCCGCCCATTGGCCAACGCATTCCTGACGGCGATGGTTACCACGCTGGATGCCGAACGGGCCGCCACCTGGGGCACCGAACAGGTGGCCAGCAATTTCCACCTGGCCAACGAAGCCGGGGCCGTGGCGCTGCCATATTCCCGGTACCTGAATTACTGGGGTGAGGCGCCCGGGGACAGCGCGGCCTTCGTCCATTTCGTTGGCACGCACCGGCACTCAAACGGGGCCTATGTGGCCGCCAGCCGCACGGTTATCGACAGGCTGTTGCAAAGGTAGGACGAACGGTGCGGAACCCGTTCACCCTCTGTATGGACAGGCCGTGGTATCCACAGGCATGATTTGCTCCATGGACAGGCGGAATTTCCTCGGTTCGGCAATCGCGGCGGCGGGCCTTGCAGCCATGCCCGGCCGCGTTTTCGCCCAGGCCGCCACTGCCAGCGAACGCGACCGGCGGATTCTCGCCATTGCCCAGCGCGAAGTGGCCCGTGCGGGCAGCGCGTTGTGGATGCGGGATGTGGCCGCCATTGCCGATTTCGGCGTCCATTCTTCGCTTCCCCGGTTCCATTTCGCCAACCTGGAAAGCGGCACGGTTGAAAGCTTCCTTGTCGCCCATGGCCTCGGTTCGGATCACGAACATGACGGTTGGCTGAAGGGCTTTTCCAACGTCAACGGATCCAATGCCACCAGCCGTGGCGGCTATGTCACCTGGGAATGGTACAAGGGCAAATACGGCACCTCTGTCCGCCTTGGCGGGCTGGAGGCAGACAATTCCGCCGCGCTCGACCGGGCGATTGTGCTGCATCAGGCCGAATATGCCCGCAAAGAACAGATCGAACGGTTTGGCAAGCTCGGCCGTTCGAACGGCTGTTTCGCGATGTCGCCGGATGATTTCAACCAGGCGCTGCTGCGCCTGTCGGGCGGCCGGCTGATTTACGCCGACCGCCTCGGTATCGTCTGACCCTCGACCTGAAATTCAGGACGTCTGCAGGTCGTCGATGATTTCGACGACCCGTTCGCTCGTCACCCGTGCACGGTCGGCCACGCGGGGCGCTTCCAGTGCCGCCAGCACCGGCGCATCGCGGCTGTAC
>JBARAF010000237.1:0-2024 GCA_049791695.1 Croceibacterium sp. | reverse complement strand
GAACTGTTTGCCGATCTGGCCGCGCTGGGGGGTGATCGCGGCGCGGCGGCGGTCCTGCGCGGGCGGGACGACCTGACCCTGATCGATCCGCCCGAGGGGATGCTGGCCGATGTCGACCGGCCGGAGGATCTGGCTGCCGTCGCCCGCTTGCTGGGGCGTTAACCCGCCCGCACCGTCACCGGTTCGCCTGCGCGCTTGACCTCGATCCGGTGGATCAGGCCCTCGCGCAGGTAATAGGTCACCAGCACCCGCACTTCGATGTAATCGCCCTTGCCCAGCGCCCCGACCACGAAATCAGGCGCGTCGGCAATGGCGGTGAAGCGGCTGGTGGTATCGCTGACGATCTTTTCGTCATCCGCCGTGATGCCATGCACGGTCAACCCTTCGCGCACCCGCTTGAACATCTCGGTGTAGAAATCAGCGATCGCCTGCTTGCCCCGCATCGGCGGGACGGAACCGAGCAACAGCTCCACATCATCGGTGTAGAACCGGGTGTATCGTTCAGGATCGCCAGCCGAAAAGGCGGCGGTGTAGGCGCTGTAGGCCGCCAGCTGGCTGGGGTGGCCGCCAAGCGGGGGCAGGGTGGTGACGCCCTTGCCGGTGGGCCAGGTCATCGTGTTCAGCCGCCAGACCTTGCCTGCATCGTTGAGGATGTAATGGGCGAGAAATTTCACGGTGATGGAATCACCGGGCAACAGGTGCTGGAACGGGAAATCGGCCCGTTCCTTCGTCGCGTGGAAATCCATGTCGATTTCCGCAAACAGATCACGGCCCTGCTGGACGTAGGACACGATGCGCGGGCATTCGCGCACGCCATCATGGGCCCAGGCGAGGAACCGGCGCATCCCGGCATGGCCTTCGAAAGTGCCGCTGGAACTTTCCATCGCGCAGTCTTCGGCGAACCACCGTTCGACCAGTGCATCGTCGTCGCCGGTCAGGAAATCCGCGATGTAGGCTTCGTAATCCACCAGGCTCTCCCCATCCTTGACGGATCAAGCTAGCCGGTTCGCCCAGCCTATTCCAGTTCCAGGATCACGGCATCCGCGGCAATGCTTTCACCTTGCCTGGCGCGCAGTTCCTTGACCTTGCCGGCCTTCTGCGCGCGCAGGATGTTTTCCATCTTCATCGCTTCCACTGTCGCCAGTGGCTGGCCCGGTTCCACATGCTCGCCTTCTGCCACGTGCAGCGCCACCAGCAGTCCCGGCATCGGGCAGATCAGGAATCGCGACAGGTCTGGCGGGATCTTTTCGATCATGTGTCCGGCCAGCGGCGCGATTGTGGCCGGCAGGGCAAGGGCGCGGTGTTCCGCCCCGTGGGTGGCGATGCGCCAGTGCGCGCCGTCGCGCCTCACTTGCAGGCCCAGCGTGGTGCCATTGCCGGTCGCCGTGGCGGTGCGGTCTCCCGGCAGCCAGTCGCAGGTGCCTTCCATCCGCTGGCCATCGACCATCGCGTGGCCGTCACCCAGCGTCACCGTGAAAGCGCGCCCGTCCAGCTGCACCACCCAGTCACTCAGCGGCGGTCGGCGTCGGTCCGGCTGGCCGGAGATGCGGCTTGCGCGGGCACGCTGCGAACATTCGATCCCGGCGGCAATGGCGGCCAGCGCCAGCGTGGTTTCCTCGCTCGCCGGGGCGCCGTGGAAGCCGTCGGGGTATTCCTCGGCAATGAAGCCGGTGGTCAGGTTGCCGGACAGGAAGCGCGGATGCTGCATCAGGGCGCTGAGGAAGTGCATGTTGTGCCCCGGCCCCTCGATCACGAACTGGTCGAGCGCCTGCACCTGCAACGCGGCGGCTTCCGCGCGGGTCGGGGCCCAGGTGATCAGCTTGGCAATCATCGGATCGTAGAAGATCGACACCTCGCCGCCTTCAGCCACGCCGTCATCCACGCGAATTGCGCCATCGGGAGCAGCAGTGGGTTCCGGTGGCCGGTACCGTACCAGTCGCCCAGTACTGGGCAGGAACCCGCGATAGGGATCCTCGGCATAGACGCGGCTTTCCATCGACCAGCCGTTAATGCCCACATCGTCC
>JBARAF010000236.1:0-2153 GCA_049791695.1 Croceibacterium sp. | reverse complement strand
GAGCCTGGGTATCCTCACCCAGGCTCCCCGGCCAAGCGCTTGAATGGTTTCAGATAATACTTGCTGTCCGCCCGTGCGCCTTGCCCCGCTGCGCGCCATCCCCTATCGTCACGGCCAAGTTCCGCCCGGTTTCCCTGCGAAGCCGGCGTGGGAAGAACAATAAGACGAAAGTTGGACACACATGGCGGACCTTACTCCGCCGGACGATCGGCGGGGCACCGCCACCAGAGATCGCGGCAGGAAGCCGGGCAGGAAGCCCGCCGATGCCCGTTCCCGCGAGCCCCGCGCCGCTCCGCCCGGCGACAGGCAACGCAGCGCCCCGCAGCCTTCCGGGCCGGCGGACAATGCAGCCTGGCGGCATTCCCCAATGCACGGATCGGCCCGCGGTGGGCGGCAGGCCTATGCCGCGATCGATCTTGGCACCAACAATTGCCGCCTGCTGATCGCCCGCCCGGCTGACGAAAACTTCTCCGTGATCGACGCTTTCAGCCGCGTGGTGCGGCTGGGTGAAGGGCTGGCGCAGACCGGCAAGCTGTCCGATGCGGCGATGGACCGCGCGGTGGGCGCGCTGAAGATCTGCGCCGAAAAGCTGAAGCGCCGCAATGTCCACCTGGCCCGGTCCGTGGCGACAGAGGCTTGCCGCCGCGCGATCAACGGCACCGATTTCATCGAACGGGTGCAACGCGAAACCGGCATCCGGCTGGACATCATCAGCGCGCAGGAAGAAGCGCGGCTGGCGGTGCTGGGCTGCCATATCCTGCTGGAAGACGGCGTTGGCCCGGCGGTGATCTTCGACATCGGCGGCGGATCGACCGAACTGGTGCTGATCGAACCCGGCGGCCGCGTGCCGCGCATCCTTGACTGGGAAAGCGTGCCCTGGGGCGTCGTTTCGCTAACCGAAACGGTCGGCGGTGAAGAAGGCGACGCGGCAGCCCGCCTGGCCCGCTATACCGAAATGCGCCGGCTGGTGAGTGAAAGCTTTGCCACCTTCGCCCGCCGGATAGCCCCGCAACAGACCCCGCAATTGCGCCTGCTGGGCACCAGCGGCACGGTCACCACGCTGGCCAGCCTGCACCTGGACTTGCCGCAATATGACCGCAAGGCAGTGGACGGGCTGATCGTGCCCGCCACGTCGATGCGCGACATTTCCCTGCGCCTGTCAGGCATGGCGCCGGAAGAACGCCGCACCTTGCCCTGCATCGGCAACGAACGGGCCGATCTGGTGGTGGCGGGCTGTGCGATCCTCGAATCGATTCTCGACATTTGGCCGGCCGGGCGACTCGGCGTGGCTGACCGCGGCATTCGCGAAGGCATCCTGCGCAGCCTGATGGCTGCCGATGCCGACGGGCTGGAGGCGCAGGCCGCGATGCGCCGCATGAAGGGCAGGAAATGAGCCGCTCAGGCAAGGATTCCGACCGCAGGGTCAAGACCGGCAGGGGGCGCACCGCCTCGTCCGTCCGCTGGCTGGAGCGGCAGCTGAACGATCCCTACGTCAAACAGGCCAAGGCCGACGGATATCGCAGCCGCGCCGCCTACAAGCTGATCGAACTGGATGAACGGTTCGAGCTGCTGAAGCACGCCAGGCGGGTGGTCGACCTGGGCATTGCGCCGGGCGGGTGGAGCCAGGTGGTACGCAAGGTCGCGCCCCGTGCCGCCATTGTCGGCATCGACCTGCTGGAAACCGAACCGCTGGAAGGGGTGACCATTTTCCAGATGGATTTCATGGACGATGCCGCCCCGGCCCGGCTGGAAGCGGCGCTGGACGGCCCGCCCGACCTGGTGCTGTCAGACATGGCCGCCAACACCGTGGGCCACAAGCAGACCGACCATCTGCGTACCATGGGCCTGGTGGAAGCCGCCGCTTACTTCGCGGTCGACGTGCTGGAAGAAGGCGGCACTTTCGTGGCCAAGGTGCTGGCAGGCGGGACCGATACCGATCTGCTGGGCCTGCTGAAGAAGCATTTCCGCACCGTCAAACACGCAAAACCACCCGCGAGCCGCAAGGGCAGCTCGGAGTGGTACGTGGTGGCGCAGGGGTTCAAGGGGCGGGGCTGAGCCCGCCCGCGCGCTTACTCGTTGGCAGTCGCGGCGTTGGTGCCGGCAACCGGCGCCGGTTAGGCGACCGCGCCGGCGGCATCCGCGCCCGGCTCGAC
>JBARAF010000235.1:0-5098 GCA_049791695.1 Croceibacterium sp. | reverse complement strand
CTTCCAGCGTCAGCCCATGTTCGCCCGCGTGGCGGATGCCCAGCAGCCGCATCAGCGCGGAAGACGAGTTATCGAGCAGCCACACCAGCGGCGCGGCGCCCACCGCGATCCATTTCATCGGCCGCGCCATCAGCAGGGCAATCGGTTCCGCCGCGCGCAGGGCAAACTGCTTGGGCACCAGTTCGCCCACCACCAGGCTGAAATAGGTCGTCAGCGCGATGACCACGGCAAAGCCGGCGGTTTCCGCCGTTTCATCCGACAGGCCCAGCAGCCATTGCAGTCGTTCACCCACCGGCCCGCCCAGCGTGGCCCCGGAATAGGCACCGGCCACGATACCCACCAGGGTGATGCCGATCTGCACGGTGGAGAGGAACTTACCCGGGTCCGCCGCCAGTTCCAGCGCCACCTTGGCCGCCCCGCTGCCGCGCTGCGCAGCCATCTGCAACCGTGCCTGCCGCGCGGAAACGATCGCCAGTTCGGACATGGCGAAAACGCCATTGATCAGGATGAGGCCCGCCAGGATGGCGAGATCGAACCAGGGAAAATCATGCATATTGCGTTCAGGGATAGCAGATCAGGTTGCAGGGGCGAAGCCAAAGCAGGGCCGCACAACAGGAACCGGGATTTCATCCGGGCGTTACCCAGTCTATGAGTTACCGCGGGGGTGGCCTGTTTCCCCCACGCATGAGGAAGAGAACGATGAAAAAGTCGCGCCTTATCATTTCTTTGATCGCCGGTGTATCGTTGATGGGCGTTTCTGCCTGCGTCACCGATCCCAACACTGGCGAACAGAAGATTTCCCGTACCGCTATTGGTGGCGTCGGCGGCGCCGGCCTCGGCTACTTGCTGGGCGGCCTGATCGGCGGCAAGACTGCCCGCATTGTCGGTGCCGGTCTTGGCGGTGCAGCAGGTGGTTATGTCGGTTACCGGATGGACCAGCAGATCAAGGAACTGAAGGAATCGACCGCCGGTTCCGGCGTGGACGTTACCCAGACCCCTGACGGCAGCGGCATCCTGGTCAACCTGCCGGACGTGACCTTCCCGGTCAATTCGACCGAAATCAGCCCCGGTTTCCGCTCTACGCTCGACAATGTCGCGCAGAGCATGGTGACCTATCCCAACAGCCTGGTCGACGTGATGGGCCACACCGATTCCACCGGGTCGGACAGCTATAACCTCGACCTGTCGCGTCGCCGCGCCGAAGCGGTTGGCAATTACCTGGTCATGCGCGGCATCTCGCGCGCCCGGGTTGCCACCATCGGTTACGGTGAACAGTACCCGGTGGCGGACAACACCACCGAAGCGGGCCGGGCCAAGAACCGCCGCGTGGAAATCCGCATCACGCCGATTACCCAGGCAGACGCTGCCGCTGCCGGGCAGTAAGCCGACAGTACAAGGCTCCGCTCCTTGGAGAGGAAGGGTCGGCCCGCAAGGGTCGGCCCTTTTTCGTTGGCCTCGGGGTGCTGGAGGGATGGTTCACACCCCGACCCCGCCGCGCCAGCCCTTACCCCTGCGCCGCAAACCGGTGTGCGCGGTCGGCCAGCCGTTCCACCCCGGCGCGGTGGATGGCGGGCGCGCTGACTAGCAGGCCGAAAGCGCGGGGATCGCGTTTGTTGTAAGTGAGCGGCTGGCCGAAGGCGTCGCTGACCCCCGCCCCCGCCTCGCGCGCGATCAGGGCTGCGGCGGCGATGTCCCATTCATAGCCCCAGCGCAGGGTGGCCAGCAGGTCCGCCCGGCCATCGGCCACCATGGCGATCCGCAAAGCGATCGAATTGGGCTTTTCCACCGCCACCAGGTCGCGGTCTTCCGGTGGCAGCGAATCGGTGGGAACGCGGGCACCCGGCAGTTCCTGGCGCGTACTGGCGGCCAGCCGTTCGCCATTGAGCCAGGCCCCCTGGCCGGCAAAGGCGCTCCATTCCTCGTCCCGGGCCGGGGCTACCAGCATCCCCATCAACGGCTTGCCAGCGCTGATCAGGGCGACCGAAACGCACCAGCCGCTGCGCCCGCGGATGAAATCGCGGGTGCCGTCGATTGGATCGACCAGCCAGATCAGCCCCCGGTCCAGCCGGTGGTGGGCATCCACCGTCTCTTCCGACAGCCAGCCTGCGGCGGGCAGCAATTTGCCCAGTTCGCGCTTCAGGAAGGAGTCCACCGCCAGGTCAGCCTCGCACACCGGGCTGCCGGGCACCTTGTCCCAGCTTTTCAGCGCATGGCCCGCGCCCGGCCACTGGGCCATCGCCATCCGGCCGGCTTCACGGCACAGTTCCTCGAAGTGGTTGCGGTCGATCATTGTTGCCCAAGTGACTGCCACCCGCGCCGTTTGCAAGACCTACCCCCTTTGCAAGGCCATTCCCCTGTGCTTATGCGAAAACGAGCTCGCATCCCCGAACAAGGCATCGCTTCATCATGAACATCCACGAATATCAGGCCAAGGAACTGCTCGCGAAATTCGGCATCGGCATTCCCGCCGGTGTCCCGGCGCTGAGCGTGGAAGAAGCCGTGGCCGGAGCCAGGACCCTGCCGGGGCCGCTGTACGTGGTGAAGGCGCAGATCCACGCCGGTGGGCGCGGCAAGGGCAAGTTCAAGGAACTGGCCGCCGATGCCAAGGGCGGCGTACGCCTGGCCAAGTCGGTCGAAGACGTGGAAGCAAGCGCCCGCGAAATGCTGGGCAACACGCTGGTGACGATCCAGACCGGCGATGCGGGCAAGCAGGTCAACCGCCTGTACGTGACCGATGGCGTTGATATTGCGAAAGAATACTACCTTTCGATGCTGGTTGACCGCGCGTCCGGCCGGATCGCGATGATCGTGTCCACCGAAGGCGGGATGGACATCGAAACCGTGGCGCATGACACACCCGAACTGATCACCACCATTACCGTGGATCCCGCCACCGGCTTCATGCCGCACCATGGCCGCGCAGTGGCTTTCGCGCTGAAGCTTTCGGGCGATCTGGCCAAGGCGGCGCAGAAGCTGGCCGGGCAGCTGTACCAGGCATTCGTGGCGCTCGATTGCGCGATGCTGGAAATCAACCCGCTGGTTGAAACGCAGGACGGCAAGCTGCTGGTGCTGGACACCAAGATGAGCTTCGATTCGAACGCGCTCTATCGCCACCCCGATGTGGAAGCGATGCGCGACGAAACCGAAGAAGATCCGATGGAAGTCGAGGCCAGCAAGCACGATCTCGCCTACATCAAGCTGGACGGCAACATCGGCTGCATGGTCAACGGCGCCGGCCTGGCCATGGCGACGATGGACATCATCAAGCTGAACGGCGCCTTCCCGGCTAATTTCCTCGACGTTGGCGGCGGCGCCAACAAGGAGAAGGTGACCGCGGCGTTCAAGATCATCCTGTCCGACCCGGCGGTGCAGGGCATCCTGGTCAACATCTTCGGCGGGATCATGAAGTGCGACATCATCGCCGAAGGCATCGTGGCCGCGGCGAAGGAAGTGAACCTGTCCGTGCCGCTGGTGGTCCGCCTGGAAGGCACCAATGTGGAAGCGGGCAAGGCAATCCTCGCCAATTCCGGCCTGCCGATCATCCCGGCGGATGACCTGGGCGATGCCGCCAAGAAGATCGTGGCCGAAGTGAAGCAGGCCGCCTGATTGCGAATGGGGCAGGGCCCAGCGCTCGGAGCGTGGCCCTGCCCCTTTTGCGCCGCATCAGGCCCTAATAGTTACATCAGAAACCAGTTTGCCGGAGAGCGCCGATGAAGATCATGGTCCCCGTGAAGCGGGTCATCGACTACAATGTTCGCCCGCGGGTCAAGCCCGATGGCAGCGGCGTGGACCTGGCCAACGTCAAGATGAGCATGAACCCGTTCGACGAAATCGCCGTGGAAGAAGCGATCCGGCTGAAGGAAAAGGGTGCGGCGACCGAAGTGGTGGTCGTCTCCATTGGCCCGGCCAAGGCCGCTGAAACGCTGCGCAGCGCGCTGGCGATGGGCGCGGACCGGGCGATCCATGTCTCCACCGATGACGAAGTCGAACCGCTCGCCGTGGCCAAGATCCTGCAAGCCGTGGCCGCTGAAGAAGCGCCGGGCCTGATCGTGATGGGCAAGCAGGCGATTGACGATGACAGCAACCAGACCGGCCAGATGCTGGCCGCGCTGATGGGCCGCCCGCAGGGGACTTTTGCCAGCAAGGTGGAACTGGCCGCCGACAGCGTGACGGTAACGCGCGAAGTCGATGGCGGGCTGGAAACGGTCAAGCTGGCCCTGCCGGCGATTGTCACCACCGACCTGCGGCTGAACGAACCGCGCTATGCCAGCCTGCCCAACATCATGAAGGCCAAGTCAAAGCCGCTGGCGACCAAGGCCCCGGCCGATTACGGCGTCGACACTGCCCCCCGGCTGAAACTGCTGAAGGTGGAAGAACCGCCGGTGCGGCAGGCGGGCGTGATGCTCGGCTCGGTCGATGAACTGGTGGCCAAACTCAAGGAACTGGGAGTCGTCGCATGACCGTCCTCGTGCTCGTTGAACACGCCGCGGGCGCGGTGAAGGATGCCACGCTGGGTGCGGTGACTGCCGCCAGGGCGCTCGGCCCGGTCCACGCGCTGGTCGCAGGCGGCAGCGATGCCCGCGCCGCAGCCCAAGCCTCCGCGAAGATCGACGGGGTACAGAAAGTCCTCCTCGCCACAGATGCGGCCTATGCCGATGCATTGGCGGAAAACGTCGCCGCGCTGATCGTGCCACTGATGGCCAGTTACGATGCGCTGGTGGCCCCGGCGACCTCCAATGGCAAGAACATTGCCCCGCGCGTGGCCGCGCTGCTCGACGTGATGCAGCTGTCGGACGTGATCGAAGTGGTCGGCCCCAAGACCTTCCGCCGCCCGATCTATGCCGGCAACGCCATTGCCACGGTTGAATCGAGCGATGCCAAGCTGGTCCTGACCGTGCGCACCACCGGCTTTGCCCGCGCCGCCACGCAAGGCGGCAGTGCCGCCATCGAAGACGTGACCGGCCCCGGCGATGCGGGCCTGTCCAGCTTCGTCGGTGCGGAAGCAGTCGTGTCCGAACGGCCGGAACTGACCAGCGCCAAGGTGATCGTATCCGGTGGCCGCGCGCTGAAGGATGCCGAAACCTTCCAGCAACTGATC
>JBARAF010000234.1:0-1825 GCA_049791695.1 Croceibacterium sp. | reverse complement strand
GCCAATGGCCGCGTCACTGCCGCTACGCTGGTCGCGCCGGGTAAATTTGAACAGCCGGGCCTGCCGGGCAACCTGCCGCCGGGCGTGGCCAATGCCGCATACCGCAACCTGCCGGAATTCTGCCGCGTACAGGCAACCCTGACGCCGAGCGCCGATTCCGACATCAAGGTGGAGGTCTGGATGCCGGCCAATGGCTGGAACGGCAAGTTCGTCGGCATCGGCAATGGCATCTGGGCGGGGCAGCTGAGCTATTCCCAGCTGGCCGATCCGCTGCAGCGCGGCTTTGCCGTGGCCACCACCGACACCGGCCACAGCGGCAGTGGCCTGACCGCCGAATGGGCGATTGGCCACCCGGAAAAGCTGGTCGATTTCGGCCACCGCGCGGTGCACGAAATGGTCGTGGCGGCAAAAGCGGCGATCGGTCAGTTCTATGGCAGTGCGCCAAAGCTGTCGTACTGGAACAGCTGTTCCACCGGAGGGCGGCAGGGGCTGATGGCGGCGCACCGCTACCCCACTGATTTCGAAGTGATTTCCGCCATGGCCCCGGCCAATCCGATGACGGACCTGATGGCGCAATCGATGTGGGCCGGCTGGCAGCCGCAGCGTACGCCGGGCGCGGCGCTGACCGTGCCGCAGCTGTCGGCAGTGCACCGTGCGGTCGTGAAGCAGTGCGACAAGCTCGACGGGCTGGAAGATGGCCTGGTCGGCCGCCCCGATGCCTGCAAGTTCGATCCGGCGAGCGTGGCGGCCGAAGATGGCAGCAAGCTGCTGACCCCGACCCAGGTTGAAACCATGCGCGCGCTGTATAACGGTGTGCCCGATGGCAAGGGCGGCACCTTGTTGCCCGGCTTCCCGGTTGGCAGCGAGATGCAGCTGGCCATGCTGGTTGGCGGGCAGCAGCCGTTCCCGGTCGCCTATACCTACTATTCGATGCTCGTTTTCGGCGACCAGCCGGGGTGGGACTGGAAAAGCTTCGATTACCTGCGCGATACGCAGCGCGGACGGGAATATGGGGCCGGGATGCTCAACGTGCCGAGCGACGGGCTGGGCCCGTTCTTCGCCCGCGGGGGCAAGCTGCTGCTCAGCCATGGCTGGAACGACGGGTTGATCCCGGCATGGAACACGGTCGGCTTCTATAAGGGCCTGCTTTCGGCGCTCCCCGCTGCACAGGCGGAAAGCCAGCTGCGCCTGTTCATGGTGCCGGGGATGGATCACTGTTCCGGCGGTGAAGGGACGTCAGACTTCGATACGCTGGGCGTGATGGAAGAATGGGCCGCCAGCGGGAAAGCGCCGGAACGGATCGCCGCCACGCGCCCGACCACGGTGCAGGGCTTCCCCGGCGCGCCACCGGCACCGCCGCGTGCGCCGCTGAGACGCCCGCTGTGCCCGTACCCGCACTATGCCGAATACAAGGGCGCGGGCGATCCGGCGGATGCGGCCAGCTTTGCCTGTGTCGCGACGAAGGCCTGATGTCGCCTGTCCCCGCCTGGAATGACGACCGCGCAGCCCTGCGTGCGGCCTGCGCGCCGGGCGTGGGGCTGTGCACCATCGTCGGTATCGAAGGCAGCTTCTCCCGCCGCATCGGCGCGCAGCTGGCCGTGGGGCCCGACGGGGCGATCACCGGCAGCCTGGCCGATGGCTGCCTGGAAAAGCAGCTGGCGCGCGAAGTGCTGGAAGCCAAGGGGCCGGACCCGTTCCTGCGCCGGTTTGGCGCGGGTTCGCCGCTGATCGATTTCCGCCTGCCTTGCGGCAGCGGGATCGATATCCTGATCGAACCGGAACCTGACCGCGACCTGTGCCAGGCCGTGGTGGCGCGGCTGGATGC
>JBARAF010000233.1:0-6302 GCA_049791695.1 Croceibacterium sp. | reverse complement strand
GGCCAGGATGGTCAGGATCAGGGTGCGGCTCATTTGCCTGCCTCCCGGTATGCCTTGGGCCAGATGCCCATTTTGCCGGGGGCAATGATCCCGTGCGGATCGACTGCATCCTTCACCCGCTGGTTCCAGCGTTGCAGGGCGTTGTTGTTGTAGCTGTAAGTTTGCGCCACATCTTCATACCACAGGGTGTGGGTGCGATATTCGCCCCAGCCATTGGCGGCGGCGACGGCAATCATCTTGTCGAACAGCACATTGGCGCGGGCCATCATCTCCGGATCAGTGCGGTCGAACAGGATCATGGTGATATGGTTCAGGTACCGCTGCCCGGCGGTAAAGCCGCCCGAATAATCGAAGCCCGCATCTTCATACATCGCCCGGATGGTGGTGTACTGCTTCCACGCCTCTGCGCCGGAAAAGGCCGATACCGGCGAAAAGGTCAGATGCCCGCCTGCGCCGCCCAGCCAGTCGACCACGCCCAGCGGGCCCAGCGTCGGCACCGGGTGGCCGGAATTGGCCAGCGGTTCGCCCTGGTGCC
Organism: Croceibacterium sp.; assembly: GCA_049791695.1. Lineage (GTDB taxonomy): Bacteria > Pseudomonadota > Alphaproteobacteria > Sphingomonadales > Sphingomonadaceae > Croceibacterium_C. The sequence continues at coordinate 5,767 of JBARAF010000233.1, read as the reverse complement.
ATTCGGTCTGTTCGATTTCGGCAGATGGAACGGCGGCCAGTGCCTTGCGCACCTTGTCCGCCTGGATCGCGTTGATGCGCGGATCGCCGAACAGGCGGATGGAGAAGCTCCAGTGGCCGATGCCAGCTGCCTTGCGGGCGTTTTCCAGTACGTCCGGCGGCATCGCGCCCTTGCCCTGGTAAATCGCCGAACGCGGCCCGCGCGTGGCGAGGCCGCGGATCGCATTGCCGATTGACGGGTTGGCTTCAATCGTCCGGTCCAGTTTGAGCGGGCGCAGCGCGTCGATGGTGGCGGGCAGCGCATCGACTGCGTGCAGTTTTACCGCCAGGTTCAGGGTGCTTTCCGGCTGCGGCATCAGCCACAGGCCCATCTTGGTGACCACGCCGAAATTGGACTGCATGAAGGCCCCGTCCCACGCCGGGCCGAAGCCATAGGGGAACAGTTGCCAGGTCTTGCTTCCGGGCAGGGCACCCATCCCGGTGCGCAGCATTTCGCCTTCGCCGGTCACCACTTCCAGCCCGCAGACCTTGGACGCGTGTTCGCCATAAGGGGTATAGCCAACCCCGCGTTCCAGCGCATTGCCGACCACGCTGCCCCAGGTGTGGGCGGCAGCGGACATCCACAGCGGAATGTTGTTGCTGGTCAGGTGGTGGTACAGGTCATCAAAGCTGACGCCCGGTTCCAGCACGGCGTAACCCATCTCCACATTGACTTCGAGGATGCGCTTCATCCGCACCAGATCAAGCATCACAACGGCGGAAAGGTGCGGTGCCGCGCCGCCATAGCCCAGGTTCTTGCCCCGGCTGATCGGCCACAGCGGCACCTTGTGTTCAATTGCCAGCCGGACAATCGCCTGCACTTCTTCGGTGGAGGCAGGGGCCACGGCACCTTGCGGCGCGTAAGTGGCCGGATCGCGCGGGGCCAGCGCATCGGCATATGCATCGCGTGCTTCTTCCGGCAGGACCACGTTGTCCGCGCCAACCACGCGGGCGCAGGCGGCCAGGAAACCGGCGATCTGGGCAGGGGCCAGATGGATCATGCGGGCAGCTCCCATGCCGGTACCCAGTTGCCGTGGACCTGGCTCGGCGCCTTAAACGGCAGGCGCACGCGGGCGACCGGTCCGCTGGCCAGATCGGCGGTGTCGCCAATCACCAGTTCGGACCGCTTGTTGGTGAAATCGGTCGCCAGCGACAGCACCCAGCCGTCCCCTTCGGGCGCATCCGGCCTGCGCGGCGCGAAGACGATTTCGCCAAAGGCCAGGTTCGGCCCGGCCCACAGCCCATCTACCGTGCCGGCCTTCAGGTCGAACCGGCCAAGGGTGTTGATCGGCAGGCCGGCAATGCCGCGGTTGGCCGGATCGAACGGCTGCGCGGCATCGCTGTAGGCAAGGAAGCCGTAGCGATAGTCCTGCCCCTGGAACCGGTCGTCGATCCGGCACAGTGCGCCGGGCTTGTCGTCAAACAGGCGGTCTTCCTGCCAGCCATCGTCCGTGCCGTTCATATCCAGCCGATACCGGCGGATGGTGGTGCGGGCGCCCGGCCCGTCGAACGGCAGGCCGGTTACATCCGGGAAGAACGGGAACGGGTTGGAATCGCTGACCGCCGCGTGCAGCGTGATCACGCCGTTATCGTCGGTTGCGGACAGGGTGTGGACCATCGCCATTTCCCCGCCACGGAACCAGCGGACCGGGCCATCCCCGTGGCGCGGCATCACGCCGATGTAGCTGGGCAGGCTCTTGTCCCAGCCCCAGTGGACCTTGCCCTGCTGCAGCCGTTCCATGCTGGAAACCATGCCGTAAACCGGGATCAGGATGTAATTCTAGCTGATCGCGATATCGTGCACCATCGACAGGTACGGTGCCTGCAAGCGGCGTTCGCTGGTTATCTTGCCGCTGCGATCTGCGGTGTAGACCCAGATCGCGTTGCTGCCCAAACCTTCGGCTTCATAACCGAACGTCACCAGTTCGCCGGTTTGCCCGTCAATCTTGGGGTGGGCGGTAAAAGTGGGCGCTTTGTAGTCCCCGCCAAAGTCCCAGGCGCCGCGTGTTTCCAGTGTGGCCGGGTCCAGTTCATACGGCAGCGCATCTTCCTTCAGCGCCAGCAGCCGCCCGCTGTGGACGATGATGTTGGTATTTGCGACGGCCGAGGAAATGCCCGCTGCAGCGGGATCATCGGTGAATGGGTTGCGGTAATACCCGAAAAGCTGCCGGCGCGCGGCGCGATTGGCCAGGTATCGCGGGGTGCGGATATAGCGGGCGGAAAAGTCGCAATTGCCGCCAGAAATGCGGAAGGCGCTGGCAATACCTTCGGCGGCAAAGGGGGCGTCATCAGGAAACAGCGGCGGATACAGCCATTCCCCGCCCACGCGGAAGAACGCGCCCGTCAGGTCAGGCGGGATCGTGCCTTCCACTTCGCAATCGAACACTTCCGCTTCGAACCGTGACGGTTCCATGGTGCCTTGCAAGCGCGGATGGTGGGCAAATGAAACGGCCATGTTCAATCCTGTCCTGCCCTGGCACCGTTGCGGATCTTGGTCAGGATCCGGATCAGTTCGGTGCGCTCTTCGGCGGTAATGGTGGCGCTGATCGGGTCTTCCATGATTGCACTGGCCCAGGTCGCTTCACCGGCAAAGGCCGTGCCCTTGTCCGTCAGGGTCAGGGCAATGCGGCGGCGATCGACCTGTGACTGGGTGCGCAGCACCAGGCCGTCACTTTCCAGGTCCTTCAGCAGAAAGGCCACTTTCGATGCGTCCAGGTGCAGCGCCAGGGCCAGTTCCTGCGGGCTGATGCCGGGGTTCAGGCCAATCATGATCGGCACTGAATAGCTGCCCCGCGCCGGGGGATTGTCGCCGGAAACCTTGCGCCCCAGCAGCCGCTTCTTGATCGCCCGCCAGGTAAGGTGGATCTGGAAGCCGATGTGCTGGTCCACGGGCCCGAAATCGACGCGCCGGGTCACTGCCGGGTCTCCAGCCAGCGGGCCAGCCGGTCCAGTTCCTCGTCCGTCAGGTCAGTGGGCGTGAACTGCGGCATGGACCCGATGCCCCGCCGCACCACCACCTTGACAAGTGCCGCAGGGACCGATGGCCGGGCCAGCAATTCAGCCCGCGCCGGGGCCATGCGCCGCGCCAGCGCGCGGGTGCCCCAGCCGCCGCTGGCATGGCACAGGGCGCATTTCTGCGCGAACAGCTCCTGCCCGGAAGGCGCGGCCTGCGGCTGGGCCGAGGCGAGGGCCGCCGGGAGCAAGCCAGTACCGGCCAGGACTGCGATCATGGCCAGCGCCTTCATCGCCGCAGGCTCCCGATGCCTTGCTTGCCCGGGGCGAGCACGCCGTTGGGATCGAGCATCGCCTTCAGCCGGTTATTGAGTTTAGGCAGGGCATGGTCGCCCCAGTTCAGCGCCGCCGCATTGTCATCCATGAAAGTCAGGTGGGACCGGTAATTGCCGATGCCCATGGCGGTCATGTCCTGCGTCAGCTGGCGGTACAGGCGGCGGCAGGTTTCGGTCATCGCTGCATCGTCACGCCGGAAGAACATGTCCGCCACGAACACCAGCGCCCGCCCGCCCAGGCCGAAGCTGCCGATCCACGGATCGATTCCGGCGGCGATAAAGCGCTGCTCCAGCAGCTGGTACACTTGCGCCACCCGGTCCCCCAGCGGCGCGACCAGCGGGGCGAAGTCGATGTGCCCACCGGGCGATCCGCGCCAGTCGGCAATACTCAGCACGGCCAACCCGGTTTCCTGCCTGATCCAGACCGGTTTCGGCTGGCCTTTCTGCCAGCGGCGAGTGGTGATTTTCGCGGCGGGCAGGGCGGTCTTGAAGGCACGTTCAATCGCCGCCAGGCGCAAGTCGATCCCGCCCTGCCGGTCGAACAGGTTGAAGGTGACGTTCCAGAACCCCTTGCCCTTGCTGCGCAGGACATCGTTGACCACGCTTTCTGGGATTGCGTCTTCGCCCTTGTGCAGGTCGCTGCGGGTGGCGCCGGTGGTGACCTGCCGCCAGCCGTTGACCAGGGTGTAGGGGGCGTTGATCGTATCGTTCAGCTTCAGCGGGCGCAGGGTGTCGATCAGCCGGGCGAGATCGTCCTTGTCGGGCACGTCGATATCCACTCCGGCCATTTCGTCCGGTTCGGGCATCAGCCACAGGCCCATCTTGGTGACGATTGCGAAGTTGGACTGGGTGAACAGCCCGTCCCACGCCGGGCCGAACGGCCATTTATAGCACTGCCATTCCTGGCTGCCCGCCAGCGCGCCATACCCGGTGCGCACCAGGGTGCCGTCGGCCAGCATCACTTCCATCCCGCAGATCATGTCCGCGTGGACGCCATAGGGCGTGTAGCCTACGCCGTGTTCCAGGGCGTTGCCGATCACGCTGCCCCAGCTGTGTGACGGGCCCGACATCCACAACCCGGACTGGCGCCGGTCCAGCTCCGCCTTGAAATCGAAGAAGCTGACGCCGGGTTCGACCACGGCGTAACCCAGCTCCTCGTTCACCTCCAGCACGCGGTTCATCCGCTTCAGGTCCAGCACCACGGACCCGCGAAGGGCCGGGGCGGCAGTGCCATAGGCAAAGTTCTTGCCCATGGAGACCGGCCAAAGCGGCACCTTGAACCGGTTCGCCGCAGCCAGCACGGCGCGCAATTCATCGGTATTGGCGGGTGCTACCGCGGCAGACGCGACGTGCAGTTGCTGATCGCCCAGATCGAACGGATCGAGATAGCTGGCGCGTCCTGCCTCATCCGCAAACACGAATTGCGCACCCACGGCAGCGCGGAACGCATCCAGCGCACGGGCGAAATCGGCAGCGGACAAGCCGGGGGCCAGCTCATTGGCCATCAGCGCAGGAATCGCCCTTCAGATGCCACCGGCACGCCCCATCCCCTGCTTCACAAAAGTAATTACCTTTTATAAGCGGTTTGATACGGGCGTTCGGGGCATTTGGCAACCTGGCCAACACGGCGCGCAATGCGCGCTTGCACAAGGGCCATGGTGCAATGCAATAAGCCGCCCATGCGGATTGCCATTGTCGATGAAAGCGCCAGTCGCGCCTCGATCATCGAGGAAGGGCTGGCCCAGCTGCCTGAAAGCGAGATCTTCGTGCTGACCGACCGGCGCGGGCTGATGGCGCGGCTGGCGGAAATCGGCCCGGACGTGGTCTTGATCGATCTGGGCAATCCATCGCGCGACGTGCTGGAAGAATACTTTGCCGTCAGCCGTGCGCTGGACCGGCCGATCGCAATGTTCGTGGATACGTCGGATGACGATACCATCGGCGCCTCCATCGATGCGGGGGTGTCGGCCTATGTGGTGGACGGGCTGGCCGCGCACCGCATCCAGTCGATCATCGATCTGGCAGTGCGGCGGTTCAACGCCTTTGCCCGCCTGCAGGCGGATCTGGCAGCGGCGCAAGGCAAGCTGGCAGACCGCGACGTGGTGGACCGGGCCAAGCGCATCCTGATGGACAGCAAAGGCGTGACTGAACCGGAAGCCTATGCCGAACTGCGTAAGAAGGCGATGTCATCCAGCAAGCGGATTGCCGACATTGCTGAAGCGGTGGTCACCGCGCATGAATTGTTGGGAGGCAAGTGATGGGCGAACGGCTGAATATCGGCTTCCTGCCGTTGGTCGATGCCTGCCTGCCAATCCTGGCGCGCGAACATGGCTTTGCCGAAGCCGAAGGGCTGGACCTGACCTTCCTGCGCGACAGCAGCTGGGCTACGGTGCAGGACCGGCTGCTGTACGGGCACACGGATGCCGCGCATCTGGTGGCCCC
>JBARAF010000232.1:0-2183 GCA_049791695.1 Croceibacterium sp. | reverse complement strand
CAGTCCACCCAGGCGCAGATGCAGGCTGCATCGGCCGACCGCTCCAAATATCGCCGGCAGGGCAGCAGCATGCTGTTGCGTCGGCTGGTCTGGCGCAAGTAACCGATCGTGCAGATGGGGCAGCCTGTGGCTGCCCCAGTGCCGTCAGCCCCACTTGTCCTTCTTGCGCTTGCCGAACCGCATCTGCCCTTCCAGCCGGGCACGCAGCGCGGCGTAGAAGGTTTCCAGGAATTCGCGGTGGTCGCCCGCGCCTGCATCCCAGCCAATCTTGCGGCAGATTGCCTCGGCCACCTGTTGCATCGCTTCCGGGCGGTTCTGGCGCAGGACGTTCTCCAGCACCTGCAATTCATGCTCGCCATAAACGGACAGTTCCGCCTCGCCGAAGCGATAGGTGCGGCTGCGGTCCTCGATTACCGACATGACTTCGGGCAGGCGCACCTTGGGCGCTTCGACCACCCAGGTCCCGGCCACCAGATCGCCTGCGCGCAAGGCATCACGGTTGAAGAACGGGAACAGCAGGAACACCGCCATCCACACAAATGCCGCCGCGCCCGCCAACCCGGCCTGGTACCCGCCGGTCAGGATGAAGACGGACGGGATGAATACTTCCACGTCGCGCATCAGGTTGCGCGCCAGCACCGCCTCTGCCGTCAGCCGCCCTTCGCGCGCGGCCACCCGGATGCCCAGCGCGCGCTTGCCCGGCGTCGCCCCGCGCGGGGATAGCTCGAACCAGGTAAACCAGGCGTAACGGATCAGGAACAGGATGATGATCACCACGATGCTCATCACCTCGCCGATCGGGTTCTGTTCGATGTCTTCGATGTCCAGCATGCCTTCGAACAGCCAGACCATCAGCAGCAGGAACACGATCATTCCGGTGAAAACCAGCGCCAGGTCCAGCAACAGGGCCCCGGCCCGCGCACCCCGGCTGGCGATGGTCAGCGGCAGGGCCAGCCCTTCCGGCGTCACCAGTTCGCGCTGGCGCTTCGCAATGGCGGCGTCGGTCATGCCCGCGCCCCGCGCCGTCCGGCGAAAGTGAAGTAACCGAGCCACAGCGCCAGCATCGTGCCGCCAATCGCCAGCCGCGCCGGGGTCGGCTGCACCAGCTGGCGGGCGAAGGCTTCCAGCAGCCCGGCCAGCACCAGCATCAGCACCACGCCGGCCATCACTTGCGCGGCGTGGCGCCCCGCGGTGCGCGCGGCGTCCAGCGTGGCGGCATTGCCGGGGAAGGCCATCGACCGGCCGACATGGATCCCCGCCGCGCCCGCAAGCAGGATTGCGAACAGTTCCGTCGTGCCGTGGACCGACAGCCAGGCGACGAAGTCCAGCGTCAGCCCTTGCCCGGCGAACAGCCACAGCATCGCCCCCAGCACGGCCATGTTGTAAACCAGCAGCAGCATCGACGGCACGCCAAAGGCAAAGCCCAGGCCAAAGGCCATGATTGCCACCCCGGTGTTGTTGCTGAACAGGTAGGTGGCAAAGGCGGACAGGCCCTGCGCATCGTCCTTGCCCGCCAGTGCTTCCTGCAGGATTTCGCGTGTTGCGCCGGGGCGGCGGGTATCGGTAAAATCGCCGGGGACCAGCGAATAGTACCAGTCGCTGTCCCGCGCCACCAACAGCCAGCCGACCACGGTGCCGGCCACCATCACGGCCAGCGCAATACAGATATCCAGCCAGATCGCCCGCACGGCACGGGCCCAGCCGCCCATCAGGAAATCCCGCAACCAGCGCGGAAAGCCACTGCGCGGGCCATAGACCTGGAACCACGCCCGGCGGACCAGCGATTCGAGATAGGCCAGCGTCCCGGCATCGAGCGAGGTTTCCCGCGCCACGGCCAGGCTGGATGCGGCCTGCCGGTACAGCACGGGCAGCGCCAGCAGGTCTTCGTCCGAAATGCGCCCCGGCCGGTTCTTTTCCAGCGCGGTGACGATGGCTTCCAGCCGCCGCCAGCCCTGTTCGCGTTGCAGGCGGAACTTGTCGGACCGCAGGCTGGCCGCCTCCACATCAGGCGGCGGGGCCAGTTCGGCGCGGCGGAAAATTGTGGGCAGTTCCATGATTTAAGCCCCCTCCTCTTCAGAGGAGGGGGTTGGGGGTGGTGCTGAGGCACACACCCAAGCGGCAGCCGCCACCACCCCTCGATCCCCTCCTCTGAAGAGGAGGGGAAGAAGAATAGCCTGTTCCAT
>JBARAF010000231.1:0-3104 GCA_049791695.1 Croceibacterium sp. | reverse complement strand
CCACGATCGCCACCACCACGGTTGTCACCACGGCCACCGCCGCTGTTGCCGCCACGGCCACGGCCGCCGCCACCGCCGCGACCTTCGCGCGGGGGATTGGCATCGCCGGAAGTGGTGGACTGGGTTTCGCCCGCAACGGTCGGAGCAGTGTCTGCACCGCCCACAACCGGGGATTCCACATTGTTGTTCTCGTCAGCCATCATCAGAACTCCAGCCCGCCTTCACGCGCGGCATCGGCCAGCGCCTTGACGCGACCATGGAACAAGTAACCACCACGGTCGAAGACAACGGTGGTCACGCCGGCATTCTTCGCGGCTTCGGCAATTACCTTGCCAACCGTGACAGCTGCATCGACGTTCGCGCCGGAGCTCTTGACGCCCAGGGTGGACGCGGCGGCCACGGTACGGCCCTGAGCATCATCGATGATCTGGGCGTAGATGTGGCGGCCCGTGCGATGGACCGACAGCCGGGGCTTGCCGCCCGCACGCGCCTTGAGCGCGGTACGGACGCGGCGACGGCGGCGTTCGAAAAGGGAAAGCTTGGCCATCTTACTTCTTCTTCCCTTCCTTGCGGAAGATAAACTCGCCGGCGTACTTGATGCCCTTGCCCTTGTAGGGCTCCGGCTTGCGCCAACGGCGGATTTCAGCGGCGAACTGACCAACGGACTGCTTGTCGATACCACTGATGATCACGGTCGTCTGGTCCGGGGTCTTCACGTCCAGGCCGGCCGGAACGTCGAGATCGACGTCATGGCTGTAGCCCAGCTGCAGCTTCAGCTTTTCGCCCTGGGCATTGGCACGATAGCCAACACCGGTGATGTTCAGGGTCTTGGAAAACCCATCGGTCACACCTTCAACCAAGTTGGAAACGAGCGTGCGCTGCATCCCCCAGTGACTGCGGGCGGCCTTGCCATCGTTGGCCGGCTTGATCGAGATCTGGCCGTCTTCGAGGGTGTAGCTGACGAGGTCCGACAGGCCGAGCGTCAGGGTGCCCTTGGGGCCCTTCACGGACAGCGTGCCGTTGTCGATATTGGCAGTGACCCCGCTGGGGATCGCTACCGGCTTTTTGCCGATGCGGCTCATCAGAACACCTCCGCCAGCACTTCGCCACCGACGTTGTGAGCGCGTGCTTCGGCATCCGAAAGCACGCCCCGCGGCGTCGAGACGATGGTGATGCCGAGGCCGTTGCGCACGGTCGGGAGCTCGCGGCAACCCGAATAGATGCGCCGGCCCGGCTTGGAGACGCGAGCGACGTGCTTGATCGCCGGCTCGCCTTCGAAATACTTCAGTTCGATACGCAGGGCCGGGTGCTTGCCCGTAGAATCTTCAGCCCAGCCGCGGATGTAGCCTTCACGCTGGAGAACATCGAGCACGTTTGCACGCAGCCTGGAAGCCGGCGTCAGGACAGAGTCCTTCTTCGCCTGCTGGCCATTGCGGATACGGGTGAGCATATCACCCAGGGGATCGGTCATTGCCATATTCTAGATCCTCACCAGCTCGACTTGGTCACGCCGGGGATAAGCCCCTTGTTGGCGAGATCGCGCAGCTCAATGCGGCACAGGCCGAACTTGCGGTAATAGCCGCGCGGGCGGCCGGTGGTGTTGCAACGGTTGCGCACGCGGGTCGGATTCGCATTCCGCGGAATTTCCGCCAGCTTCAGCCGTGCAATCAGACGCTCGCCTTCGTCCACGGACTCATCGTCGGCAATCGACTTGAGGGCCGCGTACTTGGCTGCGTACTTCTTGACGAGCAACTTGCGGCGCTCGTTCTTGTTGATGGAACTCAGTTTCGCCATGGACTTAAGCTCACTTCCTTCGAAAGTCTGACACGGGTCGCTTACGCGGCCTGCTTTTCTTCGGCTTCTTCAGCCGGGAACGGGAAACCGAACAGGCGCAGCAGCTCGCGCGCTTCCTCGTCGGTCTTTGCGGTGGTGGTCACGATGATGTCCATGCCGCGGACCTTTTCGATCCGGTCATAGCTGATTTCAGGGAACACGATCTGTTCCTTGAGGCCCATCGCATAGTTGCCCCGGCCGTCGAACGACTTGGGGTTCAGACCACGGAAATCTCGGATGCGGGGCATCGCGATGGTCACCAGGCGATCCACGAATTCGAACATCCGTTCACGGCGCAGGGTAACCTTGCAACCGATCGGCATGCCTTCACGCAGCTTGAACTGCGCGATCGACTTCTTGGCCTTGGTGATCACCGGCTTCTGGCCCGCGATCAGTTCCATTTCCTCGGCTGCAGTCTGGACCTTCTTCTTGTCCTGGCTGGCTTCACCCACACCCATGTTGAGCGTGATCTTTTCCAGCTTCGGGACTTCAAGACGGTTCTTGTAGCCGAACTTTTCAGTCATCGCCTGGACGATACGCTCGTCATAGGCGGTCCGCATACGCGGGGTGTACTTGTCAGCCATCGATCTTTTCTCCGGACTTGACGGCCACGCGGACCTTCTTGCCATCACGCTCTTCAAAGCGGACGCGGGTCGGCTTGCCATCCTTGGGATCGGCAAGGGCAACCTTGCTGATCGCCATCGGGGCCGCGAAACGGTCGATGCCGCTCTGCGGATTGGCCTGGGTCGGCTTGCGGTGGCGGGCGGCGACATTGACGCCGTCAACCACGACCTTCCCTTCCTTGGGCAGGACTTGGCTCACCGTGCCGGTGCGCCCCTTGTCCTTGCCCGACAGGACGACGACGTTGTCGCCCTTCTTGATCTTCGAAGCAGCCATTACAGCACCTCCGGCGCGAGCGAAATGATCTTCATGAAACCCTTGGAACGCAGTTCGCGCACCACCGGGCCAAAGATACGGGTGCCAATCGGCTCCTCGTTCTTGTTCACGAGAACAGCTGCATTGCTGTCGAAACGGATCACGCTACCATCGGTGCGGCGCACTTCCTTGCGGGTCCGCACGATGACGGCGCGATGGACGTCGCCCTTCTTCACGCGGGCACGCGGCTGCGCTTCCTTGATGGAAACGACGATCACGTCACCGACGCTCGCAGTACGACGCTTCGACCCGCCCAGCACCTTAATGCACTGGACGCGCTTCGCGCCGCTGTTGTCCGCGACGTCGAGATTGGATTGCATCTGGATCATAGATCC
>JBARAF010000230.1:0-10688 GCA_049791695.1 Croceibacterium sp. | reverse complement strand
CCCTACATCTGGCCCATGGCCGGATCGATGACCCTTACCGAAGCTGCCGCGCTGCGCGTGGACCAGATCGCCCGCAAGCAGGGCAAGCCCGCCGTTTTGCGGCTGGCAGTGGAGGGGGGCGGCTGTTCCGGCTTCCAGTACAAGTTCGAACTGGCCGACGGGCCGGAAGCGGATGACATGGTGAGCGAAACCGGCGGCGTGCGGCTGGTGGTCGATCCCGTCAGCCTCGACCTGCTGGATGGCAGCGTGGTCGATTACGTCGAATCGCTGGGCGGGGCGGCGTTCAAGGTGGAAAACCCCAATGCCGCTTCGGGCTGCGGCTGCGGTTCCAGCTTCGGCATTTAACCCAGTCCGACCATCCTGAGCTTGTCGAAGGGCTGCTTTGTTCTTGAACCCGCGGGCAAGGTGAAGGACAGCCGTTCGACAAGCTCAGGGCAGGCGGAAACAGGATTGGGCCTGTCCGCGCACAGCACTGGCTGCGCAGGTCGAACATGAAAATCGCCACTTACAATATCAACGGCGTGAAGGCGCGCCTGCCGCGGTTGCTGGAATGGCTGGAAGAAACCCGCCCTGCCGTCGCCTGCCTGCAGGAAGTGAAAAGCCAGGACGAAGGCTTCCCCGCCGCTGAATTTGAAAAGATCGGCTATCACGCGATCTGGCACGGCCAGAAAGGCTTCAACGGCGTCGCGATCCTGGCGGATGGGGTGCAGCCAGTGGAAGCGGGGCGCGGCCTGCCGGGTGATCCGACCGACGAACAGGCGCGTTACATCGAAGCGGACGTGAACGGCATCCGGATCGTCAACCTGTACCTGCCCAACGGCAACCCGCACCCGGGGCCGAAGTTCGATTACAAGCTGGCCTGGATGGAACGGCTGCGCACGCGCCTGCGCGAACTGCTGGCCATGGAAATTCCCACCGTGGTGGTCGGGGATTTCAACGTGATCCCGGAAGACAAGGACGTCTGGTCCGTCGCTGCGATGCAGGCCGATGCGCTGATGCAGCCTGAATCCCGGGATGCCTATCGCCGCCTGCTCAACGATGGCTGGACCGATGCGCTGAACACCCTCAACCCGCAGGGTGGGGTGTGGACGTTCTGGGATTACCAGGCCGGCGCGTGGCAGCGCGACCACGGCTTCCGCATCGATCACCTGCTGCTGTCACCCCACTGCGCGGACCGGTTGCAGGCCGCCGGGGTGGACAAGGAATACCGCGGGCGGGAAAAGGCCAGCGACCACACACCGGTGTGGGTCGAACTCGCCTGATCCCGCCGCTGGCGGCATTATCTCAACGATAGAAGATGTGGCTGTCGATCCGGGCCAGCGCCGTGCGGCGATTGGCCCAGCTCGGTTTGACGCGGCTGGCGTGGAAGAACAGGGCGTTGCCGGCCTTGCTGTCCCACAGTTCCTCGTGCGCGATGCGGGCAATGGCGCTGGCGCGCTGCCAAGCAGCTGAAGTCCGGCTGGCTTGCGGCATCGCCCCGCCGGTGACGAAGGAAAACTGCCCGGCCTGGGTCACCACGCCGCAGTAATCCTGCGGGAAGCGGCCGGATTCGGCGCGGTTGATGATCACCTCGCCCACGGCCAGCTGGCCATCGAGCGTTTCGCCGCGCGCTTCAAAATAGATCGCGGTGGCAAGGCAGTTGAGATCCCGCGACAGCACCGCATCGGCCGGCATCGTATCGACCAGCGCGCGCAGCGAACGCGCAGAAGTGGTCGCCACGGCGGGCTGCGGAGCGGATTCGGCCAGCGTCTGGTCGGCCGCGGTCTGATCGGGGAGGGGTTGGACCACTTCGGTGGCCGTGAAGCGGATCTCGTCCGCTGCTGCCGGAGTTTCTTCGGCAAGATTCTGAATCGGAGCCCGGACAGTCTGATCCTGGGCAATGGCGCCTGAACCCGTGGTGGCGGAAAGCGCAAAAAGGATAGTCGCCGCTGTGGCAATCGCCGCAGCGCGTTGGGTACTGAAACGCATTACAAAGTCATTCAAGGCGTTGAACGCACCTGGCGCAGGACTGCGGCCGATGGGGCGAAACAGGCGTTCCGCACGCATCGACCGGCGAAATTCCTGCCGGCCGTCCCCCGTCTGCGCGCTGACCCACCGGCTGTATTGCCGGTCCAAGGCCGCCTGCGCTGTTCGAAGTGGGCGGCCCTTGGCCCGGAAAGGTCCCCCGGGTCAACCCCGATGCGGCCATCGGCCTATTCCGGGACGATGAACCGTTCCGCGTCGGCGATGTCCAGTTCCACCAGCCACAGGTCCGGATCCTGCCGTTGGCGGCGGGCGCACCAGTCCTGGAATTCCTGCGGGTTATCAGCTTCCTGCCGCTTCACCAGGGTCCAGCGGCGGCTGCCATCGGGGTGCGGCATCCGTTCCCAGGCGCGGGTGTCTGTGCCTTTTTCGCAACAAAGGACCAGAATTGTCCCGGCGTCACGTTCGCCCTTGGCCACCACCATGCCAAAGCCGCCCGCGGCCTGGACCGCGCGCAACAGGCCGCTGACTTCCAGATGGGCAGGCAGCCGCGCGTCCATCAGCCCGCCTGGTATCCGGGCAAGCCGCTGAGGGCGATGTGCGAGCGCATGAAGGTGCCGGTGCCGCGGCCCACTTCATCGCCGTCTTCATCGATCAGGTGCGCTTCGGCAATGAACACCCGTCGCCGGCCGCTGATCCAGCGCCCTTCGGCCACCACTTCCCCGCCGCGCAGGGGCTTGGTGAAATGCAGGTTGAAGCCGGTGGTCAGCAGGAAGCGGTCAGACACCAGCGAATTGGCGGCATAGAACGCCGCATCGTCCAGCATCTTGAAATAGATCGTGCCATGGGCGGCCCCGGCAGCGTGATAGACCCGTTCATCAATGGTGAAGCGGATCCGGGCGCGGCCTTCGCCGGGTATTTCCAGCCGGGAGGGGAACAGGCGGTTGACCGGGGCAGAGGCATAAAGCGCCTCCAGCGCCCGGAAATGGACCTCTGCACCCGCAACAGGCGCGCCGGCCATGTCAGGCGGCATCCCGGTCTGTCACATTGGTCAGCAGGCCGTACAGCGCTTCGGCATCAGGGGCATCGCTCAACGCGTCGTGCACCTTTTCATCGCGCACCATCCGCGAAATCGCCGCCAGCGCGTGCAAATGGCCCGCGCCGCTGTTTTCAGGGGAGAGCAGGCCGAACACCAGATCCACCGGCAAGCCATCGGCCGAGGCAAAATCTGCCGGTTGGCGCAGCTTCAGCAAGGCGGCAACCGGACGGGCGAGGCCGGGGATGCGGGCATGGGGTATGGCCACCCCGCGCCCGAACCCGGTGGAGCCCAGCGCTTCGCGTTCTTCGAGATATTCCAGCACGACAGCGGCATCGAGATCCCAGGCGATGGCGAAAATGTCCGCCAACCGCCGCAGGATAGCCTGCTTGTCGCTCGCATCGATCACCGCGACCGATTCCGGCTTCATCGCAAACAGGGCGCTCATGTCTTCGGGCTTCACTACCACTCTTCGCGAATAAAATTCTGCGCCCCCGTCAGCAAGAACAGCCCGTTGGGCAGGTCCGTTCTGTTGGAAGGGGGCGCAAAAAAACGGCTCCTACGCCGCCGTCAGGACGGTTCGACCCAGCCGATCGAGCCATCGGGGCGGCGGTAGACCATATTATGCCTGCCCGTGCCAGCGTTTTTGAAGAACAGCGCATTGGTGTTGCGCAGGTCCAGCATCATCACCGCATCGGACACGGTCGATTCCGGAATATCGACCCGCGTTTCAGCAATCACCAGCGGCGCATCGGCCACCACTTCCTCTTCTTCCTCCTCGGCGGGGGCGAAGATGGTATAGGCGGCATCTTCCTGCTGGACGGCGAAAGTGCCCTGTTCATGGCGGTCCTTCAGCCGCCGCTTCCACCGGCGCAGCTGCTTTTCGATCTTGTCCGCCGCGCCATCCAGCGCCACGTGCGCATCGGCCGCCTGGCCGTGGCTTTTCAGGATCAGGCCCTGGTTGACGTGGAGCACGATGTCGCAGGCGAAGGCCGCGGCCGGTGCCGGGCTGAACGTTACGTTGGAGGAAAGCGCCCGATTGAAATACTTGTCGACGACGGCGGTCAGCCGTTCGCTGACATGGTCCTGCAGGGCCGAACCGGTTGCCATCTGATGGCCGGAGACGCGGATATCCATATTCTTTTTCTCCTCCAATTGCCGATCTGCAGTGCCGTTGCCTCCTTGCGGATCACCGGTTCCAGATCGGAGTTTCCAACGAAGCCAGGAAAGCCTGGTGCCGGGAAAGTTCGTCCGCACTGGCGCAATGCGGGCGGGGCGCCCGAAATGCGCGCTGGCGCGGGACAAAGGTACGCACTTCAACCACGGTGGTGCTGGTTTCCACCGCCAGCCCGAGCCCGATCTGCCGCCCCCCACTGAGTTCGACATAGACCTGCGCCAGCAGTTCGGCGTCCAGCAGCGCGCCGTGCAACACGCGGTGGCTGCGATCGACGCCGTACCGGCTGCACAGGGCATCCAGCGAATGCTTGGCCCCCGGATGCCGCCGCCGGGCAATGGCCAGGGTATCGATCATCCGGTCCAGCCCCACGGCCGGGTGGCCGCAGATATCCAGTTCCCGGTTGAGGAAGCCGAAATCGAACTGCGCATTGTGCGCCACCAGCGGCGCATCACCGAGAAAGTCGAGCAATTCCAGCGCATGTTCGCGGAACAGCGGCTTGTCCGCCAGGAATGCGTCGCCCAGGCCGTGGACCCGTTCCGCTTCCATCGGCATCGACCGTTCTGGATTGAAATAGGCGTGGTAGTTTTTGCCCGTAGGCACCCGGTTGACCAGTTCGATACAACCGATTTCAACCATCCGGTCGCCACTGGCGGGGTCTATGCCGGTAGTCTCCGTATCGAAAACAATCTCACGCATTCAACCGATATCGGCCTGCATCGGCCCGGGCACAAGGGCCGATTTCAATCTGTGAGCGTGGCCAGCAGGTGCTGCACCGCAGCCTCCGTCTGCGCCAGGGTGCCGCCGGTCGGAATCACGTGATCGGCCCGGGCGCGTTTTTCCGCATCGGGCAGCTGCCGGGCCAGAATCTGGGCAAACCGGTCTGCCGTCATCCCCGGCCGGGCGAGCACGCGGGCGCGCTGGACAGCGGCCGGGGCGGAAACCACCGCCACCGCATCCACTTCGTCCACCCCGCCGGTTTCGAACAGCAGCGGGATGTCGAACAGCACCAGCGGCGCCCCGCCATGTTCGATCAGGAATGCCGCCCGCGCCGCGCGCACTGCCGGGTGGACGATCTGTTCCAGCCGGGCCATCGCGGCATCGTTGCCGAACACCGCCGCACCCAGCCCGGCCCGGTCCACCCCCTGCGGCCCGGTAGTGCCCGGAAAAGCCTGTTCGATGGCGGCCAGCAACGATCCGCCGGGCCCCTGCATCCGGCGCACTTCCGCATCGGCATCGAACACCGGTACGCCGGCACGCGCAAACATTGCCGCCACGGTGCTTTTGCCCATCCCGATGGAGCCGGTCAGGCCGAGGATGAACGGGCGTTTGCTCATTCCGCCAGCAGGGTTCGCAAGGCGCGATCAGCATCGGCGCGCGGGGGTGCGCGGCCATAGAATTTCTCGAACGCTTCCGCCGCCTGCCCGATCAGCATCGACAGCCCGTCCACGGTCTTGAACCCCGCCGCCCGGCCGGCCTGCAACAGCGGCGTATCCAGCGGGTGGGTGACGACGTCGTAAACCACTGATCCCGGCGGGGCGTGGCTGAAATCGAAGGTCAGCGGCGGCTGGCCGGCCATGCCCAGCGGGCTGGCGTTGACGATCAGGTCCATGCAACCCTTGCGATCATCGAACGGGAAATCGGTCGCATCGGCAAAATGGTCCATCGCGATGGCATGGTGTTCGCCGCCGGGGTCCAGTTCATCGAGCAGCGCCTGCGCCTTGCCCGGATCGCGCCCGGCCAGCACGATGACGAATTTCTCCCGCACCAAGGCCGTGACAATTGCCCGTGCCGCGCCGCCGGTGCCCATCACCCGCGCCATGCGGAACAGGTGGACCTTGGCCAGTTCCTTGCGCAGCGGTTCCAGGAAACCGCCGGCATCGGTGTTGTACCCCACCAGGCTGCCGTCGCTTTCGCGCACGATGGTGTTCACCGCGCCGATCTTCGCCGCCAGCGGGTCCAGCCGGTCGAGCAGCGGAATCACCGCCTGTTTGTGCGGCATGGTCACATTGCAGCCGCGCCACCGGGTACTGGTGCGGCGGCTGGCGAGGTAATCCACCAGATCCGAACTGCGGACATGGGCCGCGCGGTATGCGGCATCCAGCCCAAGCCGGGACAGCCACAGGCCGTGGATCGCCGGGCTTTTCGATTGTTCGATGGGATCGCCGATCACTTCGGCGTAAACGCGATTCACTTCGGCAATTCCCCCAGATCCCGCAACGCGCCCAGCACCGGCAACAGGGGCATCCCCAGCACGGTGAAACTGTCACCTTCGATGCGATCGAACAGCTGCACCCCCAGCGCTTCCAGCCGGAACACGCCCACGCAATGGCCCACTTCCGGCCATTCGTCGTCCAGATAGCCTTCGATGAAGCTGTCGGAAAGATCGCGCACGTGCAGCCGGGCGAGGTCAACCTGGCTCCAGACAATGGTCCCGCCACGCGCCAGGGCGGCGGCGCTGTGCAAATGCATCGGCTGGCCGGAAAAGTACCGCAAATGTGCGGCCGCTTCCGCCCGGCTGGCGGGTTTGTCGAACCGCCGCCCGGCGCACCAGACCAGCGAATCGCTGCCCAGCACCAGCTGGCCGGGATCGCCCGGCACGGCCAGCGCCTTCGCCTCTGCCAGGGCCAGCGCGATGGCTGCAGGCGGGGCATCGCCCAGCGCGGCTTCCAGTGCCCGTTCATCCAGATGGGCCGGGCGCGCTTCGAACGGCACCCCGGCGGCGGTCAGCATCGCCTGACGCGATGCGCTTTTGGATGCGAGCAGCAACGGGGCGGTACTCATATCGGCTTCATCCCGCTTTCGCCTTCGCGCTGGTTGGCCTTGCGTTCGTTATACAGGCGGATGATTGCGGCGGCGGTTTCCTCGATCGAGCGGCGGGTGACGTCGATCACCGGCCAGCCGTTGTCGGCAAACATCCGCCGGGCATAGGCCACCTCACGTTCGACCTTCTCCTCGTCGACATAGGATGTGTGGGCATTTTCGTTCAGCGACAGCAGCCGGTTGCGGCGGATTTCCACCAGCCGCCGGGGGGCCGTGGTCAGGCCGACGATCATCGGGTGCTGCAACTGGAACAGCAGCGGCGGCGGCGGGCTTTCCACCACCAGCGGGATATTCGCCACCTTGTACCCGCGGTTGGCGATATAGATGCTGGTCGGGGTTTTCGAACTGCGCGAAACGCCCACCAGCAGGATGTCCGCCTGTTCCCAGTTTTCCCATTGCATCCCGTCATCGTGGGCAATGGTGAACTGGATCGCATCGACGCGGGCAAAATAGGCTTCGTCCAGCACGTACTGGCGGCCGACCTTGCCCTGCACCCGCTGCCCCAGGCCATCTGCCAGCAGATTGGTGACGGCATCCAGCGGTGCCACGTGCGGCAGGCCCAGCGCGCGGCAGCGTTCTTCCAGCCGTTGGCGGGTATCGTCATTGGCCAGGGTGAACAGTACCAGGCCGGGGTTGGCGGCCAGTTCCTCCATGATCCGGTCAAGGTGTTGCAAGGACCGGACCATCGGCCAGAAATGGCGGATCACGTCCTCGTCATCGAACTGGGCAAGTGCCGCCTTGGCGACCATTTCCAGGGTTTCACCGGTGGAATCGGACAGGAGATGAAGGTGCAATCGGGCCATGTGGACAAGCATTGGCATAAACGGCGGGAGGAATCACCGGACAAGTCAGGGACACGGTTTCACCCCCACTGACCGGTGATTCCCCCAGTGATCCATGAACAGGACGGCCGACCTATCGACAGGCTGGGGATAGTGGGGAGAAGAGTCGCTTGACCGTGGTTTGATGCGGATTCGCACAGGCCCCGATCCCCTGTTCATTGGGGGCAAAATCGGGCATTGGCGCGCCATCCCCAGTTTCCACAGGGCCTACAACGTCCTAAATCCTTATATAAATATACTAATATTATTGATTGGACTCTTTCATGCCTGGCCTTTTGCTCAAAACCCTGCGCGGAAATCAGGCGGACCAGCGCCCGGTATGGCTGATGCGCCAGGCCGGCCGTTACCTGCCGGAATATCGCGCCTTGCGGGCAGAGAAGGGCGGGTTCCTCAACCTGGTCTATGACAGCGAAGCGGCCGCGGAAATCACCCTGCAGCCGCTGCGCCGGTTCGGCTTCGACGGGGCGATCCTGTTTTCCGACATCCTGATCGTCCCTTATGCGATGGGGCAGGACCTGCAATTCCTGGCCGGAGAAGGTCCGCACCTGTCGCCCCGGCTGCTGGATGCCACGCTGGACAGCCTGCAAGGGGTACCACAGCGCCTCCAGCCGATTTACGATACCGTGAGGCTGGTTAAGGCTGCCCTGACCCCGCAGCAGACCATGCTGGGCTTTGCCGGCAGCCCATGGACCATCGCCACCTACATGGTGAACGGCGAAGGCAGCCGCGACCAGCACGATACCCGCGCCATGGCCTATCGCGATCCCGCTGCTTTCCAGGCGATCATCGATGCCGTGGTCGATGTGACGGTGGAATACCTAAGCGGCCAGACGCAGGCCGGGGCCGAAGCGGTGCAACTGTTCGACAGCTGGGCCGGCAGCCTCGCCCCGCAGCAATTCGAACGCTGGGTGATTGCCCCCAACGCGGCCATCACCAGCCGCTTCAAGGCACTGCATCCCGATGTGCCGGTGATCGGTTTCCCCAAGGGGTCGGGCGAAAAACTGACCGCCTATGCCCGTGAAACCGGGGTGGACGCGGTCGGGATTGATGAAACCATCGATCCGGTCTGGGCCGCGCGCGAATTGCCGGCCGGAATGCCGGTGCAGGGCAATCTCGATCCGCTGTTGCTGCTGGCTGGCGGGCCGGACCTGGAAAAGGGTGCCCTGCGCGTCCTGGATGCCTTTGCCGGACGGCCGCACGTGTTCAACCTGGGCCATGGCATCGGCCAGTTCACCCCGATCGACCATGTCGAACAGCTGATGGCTGTGGTACGGGGCTGGCGCGGGTAACTTTCGCAACAGGCCAGGTCGCCACTGATGCAGGACGTACTTTCCATGATCTATTACTGGCTGAAGGCCGGCCACATCATCTTCGTGGTGTTCTGGATGGCAGGGCTGTTCATGCTGCCGCGCCTGTTCGTCTATCACCAGGAAGCCGCGCCGGATTCTGCGGAAAATGCCCAGTGGATCGATCGTGAGCGCAAGCTGCTGAAGATCATCCTGCTGCCGTCAATCATTGTCGTCTGGGTGCTGGGCATTGCGCTGGCGAGCAGCATTGGTGCCTGGAGCCAGGGCTGGATGCACGCCAAGCTGCTGCTGGTGCTGCTGCTCTCCGGCTATCACGGATACCTGTCGGCCTATGCCAAGAAGCTGGCCCGCGGCGAACGGACCCTGACCGGCAAGCAGCTGCGGCTGCTGAACGAAGTGCCCGGCGTGGCGGCGGCGCTGATCGTGGTGCTGGTGGTGGTGAAACCGTTCTGATCCTGCGCCGGGCGGTTTGCCGGGCCTTCATTCCCGAATTGACGGCGGGGCGCAGCCAACCTATCTTGCGCGCCTCTACCGGCTGAGGCCGCCACACAGAGTGGCCAGGTCCGCTTTCCCCAAGCCCCAAGACCTGCCGGCGATCCCCCAGGGCCCTCTGCGCCCCCGAATTACTGGAATACCACTATGCATTTGAAAGAACTGAAGAAAAGGACGCCGGCCGAACTGGTCTCGATGGCCGAGGAACTGGGCGTCGAAGGTGCCAGCACCATGCGCCGCCAGGACCTGATGTTCGCCATCCTGAAGGAAGTGGCGGAAGAGGGTGAGGAAATCCTCGGCATCGGCACGATCGAAGTGTTGCAGGACGGCTTCGGCTTCCTGCGCAGCCCGGAAGCGAACTATCTCGCCGGCCCGGACGATATCTACGTTTCGCCGAACCAGGTCCGCAAATGGGGCCTGCGCACCGGCGATACGGTTGAAGGCGAAATCCGCGCGCCCAAGGATGGCGAACGCTATTTCGCGATCAACAAGCTGCTCAAGGTCAATTTCGACGATCCGGACGCAGTGCGCCACCGCACTAACTTCGACAACCTGACCCCGCTTTATCCGGATGAACGCCTGATCCTCGACACGGTCGATCCGACGGTGAAGGACAAGAGCGCCCGGGTGATTGACCTGATCAGCCCGCAGGGCAAAGGCCAGCGCGCCCTGATCGTCGCCCCCCCGCGTACCGGCAAGACCGTGCTGCTGCAGAACATTGCCAAGGCCATCACCGACAACCACCCGGAAGTGTTCCTGCTGGTGCTGCTGGTTGACGAACGGCCGGAAGAAGTGACCGACATGCAGCGCAGCGTGAAGGGCGAGGTGATTTCCTCCACCTTCGACGAACCCGCCAGCCGCCACGTGCAGGTTGCCGAAATGGTGATCGAAAAGGCCAAGCGCCTGGTCGAACACAAGAAGGATGTGGTGATCCTGCTGGATTCCATCACCCGCCTCGGCCGCGCCTACAACACCGTGGTGCCCAGCAGCGGCAAGGTGCTGACCGGCGGTGTCGACGCCAACGCCCTGCAGCGCCCGAAGCGCTTCTTCGG